>JAJYIJ010000094.1 GCA_021790135.1 bacterium
CTGCAAACAATGGATGGGGAACGGGCGTTGGAATTTGCCCGTTCACGCCACGGCAACAATGGGGAAGATTCCGACTTTGCCCGGGCACGGCGTCAGCAATTGGTTCTACAGGCGCTCAAACAAAAAATTCTATCTTCTGATGTCTATTTAAATCCCGTCACGCTCGGAAAAATTATTTCTTCTTTAGCTCAGCACATAACGACAAATTTATCCCTCACCCAACTGTTGTCGCTGGCTGACTTCGCTAGAGGCATCAGCAATACCCCGCATGATCTTGTTTTTGACAATAGCCCGAATGGTTTTTTGATCAGCAGCACTGCTGATAATGGCGCCTATATCCTCTCGCCGAAGACGGGTAATTTTGATACAATGACTGCAGCAATCGACACTATTTTTACTTCCACGTCGACTCCCTCGCCAACGACGGTAGCCTTGGCTGAAACCAACACGACAACTTCCGATCAGGCAGATGCCATTAAATTAGAAATACAAAACGGCACCTGGCGCGCTGGCTTAGCGGCTCGAGTACGACAAACGCTGCAAGACAAAGGTTTTAATGTTCTCACAATTGGCAACACGGTTATTCGTCCGGTCGATACCTCCGCCATTTACATTTTGAACCAATCAAGTGCTGCCGTGAATGCCGCCCATACCCTATCACAGGATTTAGCCATTCCGATCGTTGAGACAATGCCCGACTGGCTACAGGCGAGCTACGATAACCCCTCGACAACCGATGACGAGACAGGGATGAAATATGACCAGAGTGACGATGTTCTCATTATTTTAGGGAGTGACTTTAATGAAACAAATAACTAACTATCTATGGCGACACCGGCTAAAATTGTTGACTGGCGTCTTCCGACCGTTGCATTGGTCGGCCGCGTTAATGTCGGCAAATCTCGTCTTTTTAACAAAATCGTTGAACGCAATCTGGCGCTTGTTTCCGATATTGCTGGAACAACCCGCACGCGTAATATTGCCGTTGCCTCCTGGCGCGGAAAACAATTCCGGCTGGTTGACACCGGCGGATTAACCTTTTCGGAAACAGTGCCACTGGAAACGGATATTATCAAACAGACTGAGCTGGCTCTCAAGGAAGCCGACCTTGTGGTTTTTGTTGCCGACATTCAAACGGGCATTTTGCCGCAAGAGCGAGAGTTGGCGAAGCGCCTTATGAAGCGAGGGGAAAAAATACCGATTATTCTGGTTGCAAACAAAGCGGATACCAAAGAAATGTATAGCCATGTACATGACCGCGAATGGCGGAGCCTCGCTCTTGGCGAACCGCTGCCAGTGTCAGCAGCGAACGGCGGCAATGTCGGCGACCTGCTTGATTTGATTTACAGCAAATTACATACTCGCTCTAAACGCCCCAAACAAATAAAAGAAACCGAACCAATCAAAGTTGCTATCATGGGCCGGCCAAACGTCGGGAAGTCGTCGCTTTTCAACGCCTTGATCGGCGAAGAACGGGTTATAGTGAGCCCTCTCCCCCACACCACGCGTGAGCCACATGACATCTTGGTGGAAATCGACAAACAACAATTTCTTTTTATCGACACCGCCGGTATTCGACGGAAAGCCAAGGTGTCGGGCGAGCTGGAAAGGATCGGCGTGGGCAAAAGCATCGCGACTATCGATAAAGCGCACATCGTGCTTCTTGTTCTGGACGCGACCGAACCAATCACTGACCAAGACCAACAATTAGCCGGGCTTCTGCGCGAGCATACCAAAAGTGTCATTATCGTGGTAAATAAATGGGACCAGGCCGAAGACAATACTGATGCTTTCCGTAATGAAGTAAAAAACGATATTTACGCCGCCTTCCCCCACCTGGCTTTTGCGCCGATCGTCTTTACCAGCGCTAAAACAAAATATCGTGTTCACCAAATTTTCCCTTTACTCAAAGAGGCCTGGCAAGCGCGACAATTGGTTTTGAGCGATGAGGCGGTGCGCGATTTCTTGAAACGCACCGTACGTCAACATCTTCCCACCCGCGGAAAAGGCGTGCGCCACCCGCGTATCGTGGCAATGCATCAGCTCGGCTACAACCCCCCCATGTTCGAAATCATCGTTAAATCAAACACTTCGTTGCATATTTCGTACGTACACTTTATTGAAAATCAACTTCGCCGCGAATTCGGATTTTTTGCGGCACCAATCGTGATGAAACTAAGCAAATTAAAGCATCACACTTACGCCCCGCGCTAATATATGAAACTTATTGTCGGGCTTGGCAATCCGGGGAAAGAATATGAACACACCCGCCACAATGTCGGTTGGCTTTTTCTTGGAGAACTGGTCGCAGGCGAGGAGTGGCAGCACAGCAAAAAAGCCAATGCTGATTATGTAAAAAAAGAAATTGCCGAAAAACGGGTGGAGCTTTTGAAGCCGACCACCTTTATGAATAATTCGGGACTGGCCGTGGCTTATGCCAAAAAAAAACATGATCTGCCTTTAACGGATATCATCGTGATCCACGATGATAAAGACATTCCCCTTGGCGAGACCCGCGTCCAAAAAGGACGTGGAGCGGCAGGCCACAATGGCGTACAGTCCATCATTGATCATCTGGGTGAAAAAGATTTTTGGCGAATACGTATCGGCGTCGCGCCCGCCGACCGAGAAATCCATGATACCGCTCATTTTGTTTTGGCTCGTTTTACCAGTGAGGAACAAAAAAAATTGGAGACGGTTTTTAAAACTGTTCACGAAGAACTCATTCGTCTTGTCGCTGACCATGCCTAATCTTCTACTGTCATATTTTAAAAAATATCGGCTTGACGCCTTGCTCATTTCCACGCCGGAAAATGTCCGCTACTTTACGGGTTACACAGGTACCAATGGACTCCTGCTAGTTACTCAACGAGAAAAATATTTTTTTACCGACTCCCGCTACACGGAACAAGCTAACCGCGAGCTGCGGCAAGCCAGGCTGATGCCGACGGAAAGGGACCTGCTGAGCGGCGCGGCAACTTTTTTACAGAAAACAAAACGCCGGCGGATCGGTTTCGAAGGCCGCCACCTCAGTTATGCCGACTACCAAAGGCTGCAGGCCCTTGTACCGCGATCTTCCCTTGTCTCTATCACCGAGGATCCGACGCTGGTACGATTAATAAAAACCGAAGCTGAACTTTTGAATCTTGAAAAAGCCTTCCGCATCCAGCAGCGCGCTTTTTCAGAAATTCTTCCCTCTATTCGACCAGGACAAACCGAGCGGGCTATCAAAATTTTGTTGGAGTCGTCATTGCTTAAAAACGGCGCGGAAAAAATTGCTTTTGATACGATTGTCGCTTCAGGGTCGCGGGGGGCCTTGCCCCATGGCGTGGCCTCTGCCAAAAAAATAAAGCAGGGCGAACTAGTTACTATTGATTTCGGCGCCGTTTTCAATGGCTATTATGGCGATGAAACTGTGACGATTGGCGTCGGAAAATTGACCAAAGAACAGCAACAT
>JAJYIJ010000010.1 GCA_021790135.1 bacterium
CTGGGAATTGCCCACTAAATCGGGTCTTATATGCTCATACGTCTCGGGTCGTTTTAAAATAGCGCTGACGTGGATACCGCCTTTATGGGCGAACGCACTGTCACCGACAAAGGGCTGTCTCTTGAAGTGTCTGATATTACCGATCTCATTAACTAAAGAGTTTAAATCATAATCTAATAATTTCGTCTCGCTTATCATGCTATTAAAACGAGAAATATCTATTCCGATTGCATGTATACCGAGTTCATTAGCTTGTACTAATGTAGTGCCGGAACCACAAAATGGATCAAGAATAATGTCGCCTCTCTTAAAAAAAGCTTTTTGTTTAAAAGTATCAATATGATCATCAATAAAATATTCAACCAACTGAGGAATGAACTTGCCTTTATAAGGATGGAGTCGGTGAACGTGCTTTGTTGTATCTGACTCGCGCAAATGATCAAACGAAAGGCCCCAATTTAAATCACTGCCTAGTTTTTTTTTCCATTCAAGCTCTCGCCTGCCCTTAAATGACAAATAATATTGCTTAAGATCCAGCATATCAATTTGGGTAGCACCATTCTCTTCATATTTTTTTACTTTGCCGTACTGAATCAGATAAGAGATATTGGACTCGCTGACATTCCTTCCCAAAAAACAACATGCCCAGTCGCAGGCTTGTTTTACAGTAAGCAGTTGTTGTGCCTTAGTTGAAGCCATATGAGAATTATTTTCAAAAATTTTTATAATCAACTTACAATCACTTTTTGCTGTTCAATTTTAACCCTTTTTTTTAAAAAAGTAAAGATTTTTTTGCGCAAAAACTGCAATTATTTAACGCTTTAATCCTTGACAAAATCACCATTTTTTCTGTAGGCTACGCCAGCATCCCACTTTCGGGATGAAGGAAGGAAGGAAACAGTCATGAGGGACTGGCAGACGATGTTCTGGCTACTCTACCTCCGGCTGGAGGGAGCCGGAATCCACGAGTTCATCAAGAAGGCCCCCAAGGATGCGACGAACTGCATCGCCACCTTCGATGGTGGTCTGTCGCTCGTCGTGAAGGCACGTCCGGAAGGCAAGCTAGAGATCAAGATCAGCGCACCAGAGGTTGCACTGAAGACCACGATCGGGCAAGGGTACGGCCAGGCCGGGCTCGAGGCAGACAAGCTTTCTTCCCGCGGGCAGGAGGGCCAGTGGGAAGAGTTGATCAAGCAGATCGTGGCGCAAGTACCCCTGTACGACCTCGAAAAGATCTTCCAATGGGTCGTGACCGACGGGTGAAGAAAAACGGTCAGTTCCGTACCGCGGAACGGAACCCCGACGACATGCTGCACAAGGTGTCGTCGGGATGAGCAGGATCAAACTTGTGCCTACTCAAAAACAACCCAACTTTGGGTTGTTTTTGTTTATTTTTATTCACTCGATTTCCAACCGTCTGAGTATGTCCTGAACGCGCTGAGTGGCTTCCTCGTTCGCCTTTTCTTCCGTCCAATCACTGTGCTCCTCAAGAATATTTTTTGTTTCTTCAGTGAGCAACGCCTTTTTCAAGTCACCAATCTCCCCCTGCAAACGGGCGAGTTTGGTCTTCAGTCGTTCAAGCGTCTTTTGATCGCGCTCGACTGACGGTATTGTGCTGTCAGACGAGGTTACTTTGAGCTGCGCCCGAATCGCCGCCACCGCCTGCATCACCATCTGCATGTTGCCGATGATATTTTGAATCTGCTGTTTGGTGGTCTTCACCTCGCGGGACACCACCTCGACGCGCTCCTTCGCCGCCAGCTTTTTCTCTTCTTGCTCAGGCTGATTTTCTTTTGTCTCATGCCGCCCTTCAATATTTTCAACATTGTTGCTTTCAAACTGAGCCATATAAATTACTTTTTTAATAATATTTTTAACAATGCGACGGCGTTGTTGTGTAATTCGTTCTTCGCGCCAAAAAGCAACGTCACCCTTTTATATTTGGAAAGGCGGATGCAAAATTGGTTAAGCAGACTGCCCTGCCGCCGTAATTCACTGTAATATTTTTTTTGGAATACTGCCCACGTTAATTTATTCTGGTGAAAATGAGAACGCAACTCATTGCTCGGGGCAATCTCTTTACACCACCAATCAATTTTCGCTTCTTTCTTCGCCAGTCCGCGCGGCCATAGACGATCAACCAAAACTCGAAAGCCGTCGCCCCGTTCCACCGGCGCATAAACACGCTTCAAACGAATTTGTGCCAACATATTTATTTTTATTAGAAGCCCGCAAATACCCTGCGGTCTTGCCGCAGGGTAAGTGGGCGAGTAAAGATAGATATGTCGGCGGAGCCGACTCTTTGTCTAAAAAACCCGCCCAGATACCCTGCGCTTTTAGCGCCGGGTCGGGTTTATTAAAAATGGACTTTATTAACCGAATTTATTATACTGTAGCAATATGACTGAAGAAAAGCAAAACCCGGAACGCTTGGTTGAAGCCACGGATACTGGCGATGAAGCCGCAATTGAAATTACCCTCCGGCCAAAACAGTTGACCGATTTTGTCGGCCAAGAAGCCATCAAGGACAATTTGTCAGTTGCGATCGCCGCCGCCAAAAAACGCGCCGAAACCTTGGAACACCTCCTTCTCTATGGCAACCCTGGCCTGGGAAAAACCACGCTCGCCACCATTATTGCCCACGAAATGAACGCGCCGATCAAAGTCACCTCCGGGCCAGCGCTCGAGAAAGTCGGCGACCTGGCGGCCATTCTTTCGAACCTGCAAACCGGTGAAATTCTTTTCATTGATGAAATCCATCGCTTGAACAAATCGATTGAAGAAGTGCTCTATCCGGCCCTGGAGGATTTTTCCTTGGATATTATTTTGGGCAAAGGCCCAGCCGCGAGAAGCATCCGTTTGCCACTCAACCATTTCACCCTGATCGGCGCCACCACTAAACTTTCGATGCTTTCCAATCCTTTGCGTGATCGTTTCGGCCACACGTTTCATTTAAATTTCTACGACGTGCCGGACATTGAAAAAATTCTTATTCGCAACGCCGCCATTCTCGGCGTGACGCCGGAAGGTGATTCGCTGGCGCGGATTGCCGGCCGCAGCCGACGCACGCCGCGCATCGCCAACCGGCTGCTCAAACGCATCCGCGATGTGGCCGATGTGGAGGGCCAGGGAATAATCAACCAAGAAATTATCGCGCGCTCTTTTGATATGCTTGGCGTTGACGAACTTGGTCTTGATGAAATCGACCGACGGCTGCTGAGTACACTCATCGAAAAATTTAGCGGCGGCCCAGTCGGTCTTGGCACGCTCGCCGCCGCGATTGCCGAAGAAACGGACACGATTGAAACTGTCTATGAACCCTATCTGCTTCAAATCGGTTTTCTGGAGCGGACGCCGCGGGGGCGCAAAGCCACACCGGCAGCCTACCGCCACCTCGGCTTCCGTGAACCCCGCGAAGCAACCTTGCTCTAAAATAAAATAACCTGCTGCGGCAGGTTATTTTTTACTGTACCGTCACCTGTAAATCTTTCTCTTCTGTCTGTCCCTGATTGGTCGTCATCACCGCCCGGAGCGTATAGGTCCCCGGCCCCGGATTATGTTGCCAGACAAAAGCCAGATGCCCATTTGATGCGGTGTCGGCCGGGTGGCTGAAAGTATAAATCAATTTTTCACCGCTGCCGCCATCAAGATAGATTGCGATCGTCGAAATCGATTCCCAACGGAAAGGCGCCAAACTCATGGCGCGAGGAAAATCACTTTGTGCCAAACTCAAAGGAGATGAATCAACCCACTCAACCGAGGGAGACGCGAGCGGTCCTTCATAGTCAAAAGGAACTTGAATAGACGTGGAATTCCCCTGATCATCTTCGGCGATAACGCGCAAAGTATGCTGACCAGTCATCAACTGGTAGACTGAATAATTCGCTTGAAATGGATACTGGGTGGAAGCAGCCACCAAGGTGCCATCGATATAATAAAGAACCTCCGTCACGCCACGCGGCGCCGATGCGTTGACTGCAAATGAAATCGCTGGACTGGTGATCACCTGACCGGCGACAGGGCTCACCACTGTTAAGGTGGGAGCAAGACCGGGCGAAGCCGGCGCGTCGTAGGTGGTCGGCGGATCGGCAAAAACAATTTGCTTCCCCGCCGTCATTTGTTCAGCTGCCCAATTCTGAACGCCCTCTTCCCAGGCCGCATATTGCGAATCCGTCGTCGGATCGGCCGGTGGCGGCCCATTGGGATTGTTCTTATCCACATAATATAGAATCGAGTGCGGCGGCAAAAATGTTTTCTCAGTAATAAAATTCGGCGGCGTGCTGGACGTGGCGATATTGCCGGTGGCTGTATCAATCGGTAATTGAATTCCGCCATCCTCAGCGCGCAAAACCGGCTTCAAATTAGGAGTCGAGCTCGGCGCTGGTGGAAACTGTTCCGGCGTCGTACTGGCCAGAGCCTGTTGCATAAATTGATTCCAGATTAAACCGGCCAAACTGCTTCCTTCTCCGTTCATCGGAGCGGGAATAGTGTTGCCTACCCAGACGCCGGCAGCCAATGATGGCACATAGCCCATGGTCCACGCATCCTTGGCGTCATTGGTCGTGCCGGTTTTTGCTGCCACTGGCCGATCCGGCAAAACCAACGTACTGTGCAAACCAAATATCATCGCTCGCGCTTGATTATCCGACAATACATTCGAAATTGTCGCGTCCAAATCCGGCGTAATTGCCACCGTACCCGGATTCGGTTGCCATTGACTTAAAACGTTTCCATTAGCATCTTCAACTTTCAAAATGCTTACCGGCTGGTGGTACACGCCGTTATCGGCAAGGGCCGCGTAGGCATTCGTATGCTGCAACAAATTCACTTCACAACCGCCGAGCACCAAGGATAAACCACAGTTCTCACCATCAAGCGTCGTATAGCCGAATCGCTTTAAAAAGTTCACTGCGTTGTCAACGCCGACAAGATACAATGTCTTCACGGCTGGAATATTCAACGAATTCTGAAGTGCTGTCCGCATCGTTAAGTAACCATGTTCTTTGCCGTCATAATCCTTTGGACTGTATTGCTGGCCGTTTGGTCCGGCTCCGAAATTTGTTTTAACATCATACAAGCCAGTGTCCGGCGTAAATCCGTCCTGAAAAGCCAGCGTATACACAAATGGTTTCAAGGATGATCCTGGCTGCCGCTTGCCGAGCACCGCCACGTCGTACTGGCCGTCAATTGAATCGTCATTATAGTCGCGCGAGCCGACCAGCGCCAAAATTTGCGCGGTCTTGGGATCAATCGCCACCAAAGCCGCGTTGTCGGCGTTAGCACTTTTTGCCAATTTATCTCCTTCGGTTTTGACAATATTCTGCGCTATTTGTTGTTTATCATAGTCCAACGTCGTGATCACCTTCAGCCCACCGGTATCGACGAGCTGCTCGCCAAATTGATTCACCAATTGCTCTTTGACATAATTAACAAAGTGCGGCGCAAAATAAATTCCCTGATTATGATAAATATGCAAAGCAACACTCTCTGCGGATTGTTTTTGTTCAGCCGTGATATATCCTTGCTCAAACATTAATTCCAGCACGGTATTACGTCGTGCTTGCAGGGCGTCCAAATTATCCAAATAATACGTCGGCGCTTGATTCAAAGCCGCGAGTGCGGCGGCTTCATCCAAAGTAAGATCGGCCGAACTCTTATGGAAATAGCTTTGCGCTGCCGCCTCCACGCCATAATTAGTTTCCCCCAAAGGAATTTCGTTCAAATAAAGCTGTAAAATTTCATCTTTAGAATATTTTTGGCTGAGACGCAACGCTAAAATTGCTTCTTTAATTTTTCGAACAATACTACGCTCATTACCGACGATTGTATTTTTGATAAGCTGCTGTGTGATGGTCGAAGCACCACCGGAACCAACTTTGTGTCCGATCAAATCATTAAAACCAGCCCGAATAATACTACCAATTTCAATCCCATTATTTTGATAAAAATTTTTGTCCTCAACCGCGACAAAAGCTTTTGGTAACCACGTTGACATTTGACTGAGTGTTACCACCGTTCGCTTTTGATTCTGATACACTTCATAAAGAAGATGCTGGCCGGTGCGATCATAAATTTTGGTGCTCTCCGCCACCTCGGCTTGTGGCAGCTTCGACGGATCAGGCAAATCGCGGCTCACCCAGAGTACCAAGCCAGCGACCACGACGAATCCGAGGAGCAAACAAAAAATCACCACTTGCAAAAAGCGTTTAATAACCGGCCATCGGAGCCAACGCCGAGATGGGGATCGAACGCGCCCCGTTGTGGGCGGCGGATCGTTCTGGTGCTCGGAAATGGTCCCGTAAATACGGCTACCGCGTGAATGTCGTGAAAAAGGCATGACAAAATTTAATCAAGTTTAGGTCGAAATTGCAAGGCCTCAGCAACATGTGGCAACTGAATTGCGCTACTCCCAGCCAAATCTGCGATTGTCCGACTTATTTTTAAAATACGATTATAGCCGCGTGCCGAGATATGCATTTGCGTTACCGCTTTCCGCAAAAGCTCAAGGGACTCGCTATCCAATCGACAAAACTCCCTAATCTCCGCCGGCCGCATCTCACTATTGCAGTGTAGTGGCGTCTTTTGAAAACGCTCGGTCTGAATCTTGCGCGCCTGTGTTACTCGCTCACGAACCGACTGCGATGCTTCCGCCAATTCAGTCGAGGATAATTTTTCAAATTTCACCCGCGGCACTTCCACGTGCAAATCGATCCGATCAAGCAAAGGTCCGCTGACTTTTTTACGATACTGCGCGAGCTGCCACGGAGTGCAGGTGCAGGCATGTTCCGGATCGGAGGCATACCCACAGGGGCAGGGATTTTGGCTGGCCACCAGAATAAAACGCGCCGGAAAAACAAGTGTGCCTTGCGCCCGCGAAATAGTAATTATGCCATCCTCAAGCGGCTGCCGCAAACTTTCAATCACGAACCGCGGAAACTCTGGAAACTCGTCAAGGAACAATACGCCGCGATGCGCGAGAGAAATTTCACCCGGCCTGGGCATTCGTCCCCCACCGACTAAAGCAGCTCCGGAAGCAGTATGATGCGGGGATCGAAAAGGACGCGTCTTGATGAACCGATGATTGAGTAAACCGCTGACGGAATAAATTTTTGTCACTTCCAGCGCTTCTTCCTCTTCAAGAGCCGGTAAAATTGATGGCAACGTTCGGGCCAAAAGCGTTTTCCCTGATCCTGGTGGACCACTCATGAGAATGTTATGACTGCCACTAGCCGCAATCTCGAGCGCCCGTTTCGCAAACTCCTGGCCCTTAATGTAGGCCATATCCATTTCATACTGAGCGGCCTCCGCCTGGCTCCATTCGGACGGCCGAAGAAAGGCGACAATTTCTGCGCTGCCAATTAAATGGTCAACGAGCTGCTTCACGTTTGAAACCGGATAAATTATGGGCCCGGTCACCAAACTTGCTTCCAAGGCATCAACCGCCGGGACAAAAATGCGTTTAAGTCCATGCGCCTTGGCGTACAGGCTCAGGGGCAAAATACCATTCACATGTCTGACTGAACCATCAAGGGCCAGCTCTCCGAGAATCAGCGCATCAGAGACGTCAAACTGTAAATCATTACTGAGGGCAATAATACCAATTGCCATTGGCAAATCGTACGCTGGACCTTCCTTTGGCGTATCGGCGGGCGCCAAATTGACCAAAATTCGAAAGTTGAATGGATAATTAAAGCCAGAATTTTTTAACGCCGAATAAATTCGATCTTTCGCCTCCTTAATGGCCATGTCTGCCAACCCAACAATCGTAAAATTTGTCTGCCCTTTATTTATATCAATCTCGACCTCAACCGGTAAGCAGTCCAATCCGGAAACTGCTGCTGAATTTAATTTCGTAAACATAACCCTCCTTTAATGCATCGTGGATAAACGCCAAATTATTTACCACCAAAAATACAGCGCGGACGTTTCAACGCCAAGAAGTATAACACGAAGCCAGTGATAATCAAAACATCAGCCAAATTAAAAATACTGCTGAATAGTCGCCAATAATCAACCGTCACGCCATAGGTAATTCGATCAATCAAATTGGATACAGCCCCGACAAAAACTAACCACCATGCCCAGCGCGCCAAGAGTGAAATCGAATGAAAATAACGCACTAAATAATAAAGAAGGCCGCCCAAGACGAAAATAGTAAATATAATTACGAAGCTGCTCGGGAACGGCAGGCCGAACGCAATTCCACGATTAATGAGAAGTTCCCAGCCAAACTGTCCGCCCAACAGCACTGTGGTATGCCAATGATACAAGGCTTCAAACTTGAGCCAGCGATCAAGGCAAAATAAAATAACCCCCGTGAAAAAAATAAAAAAGGGGTTATCTTTCATAATGCCGGAATTGCCAGAAATTAGGCTTCCTGGACAATCGTCTTTTTGCAATCAACGCATGCGCTGGAAGTTGGACGCGCCAACAAACGTTTTTCACTCATCATTTTGCCACAATATCGACAAATACCGTAGGTTCCCTTGTCCATGCGTGCCAAAGCAGAATTGACATCACGCAAAGATTTTTCCAAATCGTTTTCGATTCCCATATTCGCTTCATAATCTGCTACCTCCCGAGCATTGTCTTCCTCGGAGTCACCATAATTAGGGAAAGCAGCGTCACCTTCGCCGGTACCGGCTTTCTGGCGGAGCTCGGCTAATTCATTTGTCAGCCTTTTACGATCTGCTTCTAAAATAAGGCGCATCTTTTCCAAAAATTCCGCAGAAACAGCGGTAGACTGTTTACTTTTGGTTGACATACTAAAGATAATTGTTGGTAAAAACTAGTTTAGCATACGCCACACAAACGTAATAGTCAAGAGTTAAATAAAAAAAAGACGGCGGGTGTTCCCGTCACAAAGAATGTGTGGATCTCGCGCCGTCAAACTACGGGCGAGAAGCAATTCGTCATAAAGACGAGTTTTGTTCATCCGTCTCCGTAGCCAATAATCAGATCCAACCACTTGATGGTATTTCCCCGGAAACGTTACGGCTAAAGCCGATTCGACGTTTCTTATGATGGGGTTACCGGACAAGGAGCTGGACTAGTCGCTGCTTTTTTATGTCCCAGAAAGCAACTATCAGTCCGTTCAATCCTTGTTTTTCTCTTTTCGAGAGGTAGTTGGAAATGTATAAGTTGTTAAATGAACTAACAACAAAGATATAATAACATACTTTGATACTTTTGTCAAGAGGGTAGTATTTTACCTTATTTTTATGCTAAAATAAGCCAAAAAATTACTAAAAATCAAAAAATAATTGTCTAGACTAGTCTAAACAAAAAATTGTGTATAAAAATGAGGTGCTTAAATTGCTTAACTAAGCCAAATTTTCAAAAAAATAGCCTTTTTTTGGCTTCAAAGACCAATTCTATCCACAATTTAATCCACAGTTTGTATAGACTATACTATACAAAAATTTAAATGAATTATAAACAAATTTTTTACACCTATCCCTTTACAGTCTAATCACACTGTCATTCCGAATGAATATGAGGAATATCTGTCGGTTTCGTTTGGCCAACTAGACAGAGATTTCTCCCCCGCCGATGGCGGGGGAGAAATGACAACTGGTGAAACTCACTATGGGCCCAATTAATAATGTTAATTAACTCAAAAATAGCCTCTATCGAAATTTATTTACGAAAAATTGTATGATATACTAAAACCACTTTATTTTTAAACAAGGGGGGTATGCAACGTTTTTTTATTTTTCTGCTTGTGGTATTTTCCACCAGCAGTTTTTTATTTACTTCGACAGCCGAAGCAAAAGTACTTATCAGCCAAATTCAAACAGCAGGCACTTCAGCAACTGACGAATATGTAGAATTATACAATGCCTCCAGCCTGCCCGTCTCCCTTGAAGGCTGGAGTCTAAAAAAACAAACCGCCAACGGCAATAAAAGCAATCTGGTTGCTACCTTCCCATCTGCCATTATCGCTCCATTCAGTTATTATCTGATTGGGAGTCACGACTATGCACCAACCGACGGTCGGGAAGCAGACTTGCTCTATTCAAACAGCAGCACTTCTTTGGCGGATAACAACGAAGCCTTGTTATTTGATGCGAACGGCACGCTCGATGATGAAGTCGACTGGGGAGGCACCAATCAGACGGCGGCGCCAAATACCAACGCCAGTCAAAGCCTTGCTCGTCTTCCCAATGATGAACAAGGCAATAGAACTGACACCGACGATAGTTCTCATGATTTTATTGTAAGTGCAAGCGCTCCGCGCAACAGCCAAAGCCCGGCGCGGCCAATTTATTCTTCCGGATCAGAAGCGGCAACGACGACAACCCCCGTCGTCACATCAACGTCAGAAAACGTTTCTGAGACAACCACCACTACCGCACAGACAATATCAAACGACTGGAATGCCGTTAAAATCAACGAATTCATGCCTGATCCTAAAACCGGAAATGAGTGGATTGAATTATTCAACAACAGTACAAAGGTCATTACTATCTCCGGCGGTTCATTGTGTGACAACCGAACCATAACGGATTGCGCTATCGCCACCCTTTCCGGCACGATCGCTCCCAACGATTGGACAGTGATTACTCTTTCCGGAAATCATCTAAATAATGATGGCGATAGCGTGCTCTTGAGAAACGACAAAGGCATCGTTGTTGACTCCGTGACATATGCAGGCGATCTCGTGCCGGGCGAAGCTCAAACACTTGCCAGAATCCATGATGGCGTCGACACTGATAGCACCAGTGACTGGACGATCACAATGAACGCAACGCCCGGCGCAAGCAACCAAATCGTCTCACCGCCTGCGTCGCCTTCAACGAAAAATAAAAACGCCAATAGCAGTCAAAGTGGCGGCCCGGGCGGGCCGATCATCTTTCACCCGCCCGCTCCTTCCGGCACGATTAGCAATGTCCCTTCCATCATCATTAATGAGCTATTACCTGACCCAGCTGGTAATGATCTAAACGGAGAATATATTGAATTAAAAAATATTTCCGATCAGAACGTCAACCTGTCCGGCTGGAAACTGGCCGATGCCAAAAAAAATTATAATTTATCCGGTATACTTGCGCCCGAGGAGCTGCTTTTGCTACCAAGAAATGAAACAAAAATTGTATTGCCAAACAGCGACGCTGAAGATTTGCAGTTACTTGATCCTTCTGAAACAATTGCGAGCAAAGTCACCTATGACCGCGCTGAAACAAACAATAGCTATAGCCGGGCAGATGACGGCAGTTGGCAATGGAGCTCTCTGCCAACGCCAGGCGAAGAGAATATCATTGTAAAACCGGATGACGGCAGTATTGTCTGGAAAATTAATATTCCGGATTCTGTTGCCCCTCAGGCACAGCGAGTATATAGTGCTGAAGGAACCGCTGACCGACGCGGCGGACGCTTAAATTTCCTGTGGAATTTTGGAGATGGCCAGGAGGCGACTGGCGTAAGCACTACGCACACCTTTGCCACTTCCGATGCCTACACAATAACGCTTCTGGCAACCAGCACTGAAGGAAGCCGAGCGGAAAAAGAATTGTCTGTCCTTGTCGCTCCCAATAATGACGGTGCGGGCAGCGTGCTTATCAATGAAATTTATGCCAACCCGGCTGATGCCAGTGAAGATGAGTTCATCGAGATTGCCAATGCTGCTTCCACGAGTGTCAACGTTTCTAATTGGAAGCTAGAAACTGCCAAGGGCAGTTCCTTCACCGTCCCAGCTGCGACTACGCTCGCTCCGAACGGACTCCTGACCTTCTATCACACCGCCACCGGACTAACCTTAAATAACACCAGCGAGCGCATCGATCTTTTTACCAACAATGGACAGCTCGTCGATGTTGTTCGCCTGGGAAAAAGTCTCCCCGGCCAAAGCTACGCCTTTGTTAATAATGGGTGGCAGTGGGTTGCACCATCACCCAATGTTCCAAATGGGAGGGTGGACACCGCCGTTCAAACGGCTGTCACTGCCACCGTTGAAACGAGCGCCGCCACAAAAATAAAAACAATGAACAGCCCACAAACTCTGGCAGCTGCAAGAGCCCTGCCAAAAGGGACCGCAATAACCCTCCGCGGCATTGTCTCGGCAGCGCCAGACACATTCGTTAAAAATACTTTTTATTTAAGTGACACCAGCGGCGGCTTGGCCGTCTATGCGCCAAAGAAAAATTTGCCCTTACTGCCTCTGGGTAGTTCTGTTGAGGTGACGGGGAAAATTGGCACTCTCAGCAATGCCCCGCGCCTGAATCTAACAGCCGTACCGATCATTTTAAAAAATAGTGCCTCCTTGTCAGCCCAACCTCTTGACCTCGAAGACGTGCAACGTACGCTTTTTGGCCGTCTCGTAACTGTCCATGGAAACGTCGCCGAAAAGGGCAATAATTATTTTTATCTTGATGACGGCACCGCGCGCGGCATTATTGGTTTAAAAAGCGGTGCTAGTTTGGACGAAAGCAAAATCGCCTCCGGCCAAACGCTCACGGTCACTGGAATTTTAGAAGAAACCCAAACTGGTTGGGAAATTTGGCCACGTCAACAAACAGATATTACTTTTCCGCAAAAGAAAAAAGTAGCCACCAGCACACCATCATCTTTTAACCGGATGCTCACAAATTTTGGTTTGGCGGTAGCAAACGCCATCACAAACTTTCTGCGCGCCATCTGATCACCCTCAACCGGTTGAAAATATATGCGTTCTATGCTAAGCTGCTCTCTGTAACTGGAGAGATGGCCGAGTGGTTTAAGGCAACAGTCTTGAAAACTGTCGTACCCAAAAGGTACCGTGAGTTCGAATCTCACTCTCTCCGCATTGCGCATAAAAGTGAGTTAAATGCCTCACTTTTTTGCTTTGTTGAGATATTTTTTTCCATTTCGAGCGTAACAAATTTCTGTTCAAGGGGTTTGAGCATTGTTGTCGTCATAACGAGCCATTTTTTCTCTTGTATAAAGAGCTTTCTGTCTTTCAACTGCTGGTTCGAGCCTAAACGCTGTAGTACTTCGCGCTTGTCTTTCAGCGTGCCTTTGTGAAAGTTAATGCGTGCTTGCACTGCAAATTTTACATCCTCAATAATTTCGTCTTTCGCTCCGTTCTGCTTTTTCACGTCCTCAATTTTTTGAGTGAGCCTCGCAAGTTCCAATTCGTACTCATTGCGTTGGGTGGTAAATTCTTCTTCCTGTATCAGGTTTTTGCAGCTCATTTTCGTCAGGTTGCTCTTCTCAATTTTAATCTTTTGTATGCTGGCCTCTAAATTGGTAATAATAGCTTTACTCTCGTCAGGATTATCTTTTCTGTCCTCGTCTAACATTTTAAACAGCAGTTCTTTAAACTTTGGGTGAAATTCGTACTGGGCTAATTTCTCGTCAATCTGCTTTTCCAACTCTTTCACCTCAACCGCTGGTTGTAAACACTTCTGCGATGGCTTTTTATGAGTACAGCGGTAATAGGTATACTCAGCTGGCTTGCCGGTGGTCTTAATAATTTTACGCTTCTTGTCGGCGGATACTAAACAAGCGCACTCACCGCAGCGGATAATACCCGTATAGGCAAAATCATGCGTCTTTTTTCTTGGCTTGCCCTTACGTCCCAGCAACACTTGTATGCGATCAAATTCTTCGAGGGTTATCATTGGCGTATGCTTGCCCATTTTCTGCTTGCCACCATACTCAATAATCCCAGCATAAAAAATATTGGTCAGTATCCGGTAAAGCGTGGCACGAGCCAGTACACCACCATGCTTTGGTTTAAACTTCCATTCACTGTTTAACTTGTCCAATACTTCCGGTACAGAATAAGTGCCGGTAAGCATTAAGTCAAACGCCTTTCGTAAAATTTTGAAGCGTGGCTTGTCTACCTCAATCGTACTAATGCCGCCATTCCTAACATTCATGTATCCGTTAGCACACATATTCGGTTGCCAACCCATTTCAAATTTTTTTTCTAAACCACGTCTTACGTCTTTACCCAGCTTGGACGAAAAGTATTGTGACTGGCTCAAGGCCATTTGTAACATCATGATCCCTTCGGGGGAGTTGTCGAAATTATACGAGCCAAATTTCAGATCAGCAATCACGCCGGTACGCACAAGATAAGTAACAACCGAGGCGTCAATTTCGTTTCTGCTCAACCGGTCGGGGTGCCAAGCAATAATACCGTTGGCTTCGCCTTTCTCAATCCGTTTAATCATGTCAGCAAATTTTGGTCTAGCGTTAGGTATAAACGCTGAATGTTTTTCTTCTATCACTTCGACAATTTCGAGGTGGGGAAAATATTCACGCACCTTATCTTTTTGACTGTCTATCGACAACGCTTGTCGCTCCTCGCCCTCGCTCGACTTTCTAACGTAGGCGAAATATTTTAAAGCTATTTCTTTCATACCATAGTTGAATTAAGAACAAAAAAGGGCAGCCCTCGCTAACCCGACACAAATAGCCAAGAAGACTATTTCATCGGAAGGACTGCCCATCCCTGGTATGAAATAAAAAAGTCTTCTAGTGGCGTTTTTTTGAATTGTGTCAGGTTAGCGATTGTATACTATCAACTTTCGTCACTCTTTTCAAGAGCCTTCACATCGGCCTTACTCACTGGCCGAAACAGTATCTTACCTAGAATAAACATATCCATACATTCAGCATACGCTTGTTCATAAGATAATTTTTCATGGAACTCATGTTCATACAACATCATAAACTCGTTAACTAGTTCTTTCCTGGTCTGCATAACCGCCTGTTTCCATTACCGGCGTATCTTCTTGGAGACTATACGCCGCGTAATTTACCTCACCAGTGTATTCACTGGAAAATGTTTTTTCAAAGACAGGTTGTGTCGACTTCACAAACTTCTCGAAAAAACGCAGGGCTTTATCTCCTGTTAACTCAATGGGTCTTTGTAATGAACGGGAACAAAAGAATTTCTTTTTACCGAACATTCTTTTGTCGAACATATCCTTACTCAAATACTTACAAAAGTAAGCACCTAAGTTTGTTACTTGTTGAACCGGCACAATCTTCACAAAACCGTTTCTCCACCACTTCACCGCAAACTTACGCTCCCAAGCAAACACCGCTTCTTTGCTCGTGTCTTTAGGGCCGAAATTACACAGCAAGTGGTAGTGGACTGAACCGCCTTCGGGTTTTAGCTCGCCAGTACGGAAGTTTCTATCACCTTGGAACTCATTCACGCAGATGTACTGAAAGCCAGGAAAGGCTTTAGTCATACGCATTATGAAGAGATGAAACAGACGATTGGCTTTTTCCAATGTCGGTACGGAGAAGTTAAAGGTGAGTGTTAGGAACTGGTTTAAGTGAGGGTTAGCATTCACGAGCCGTCGTATGTTAGTGCGAGTACGGCAAATCGAAAACTTAGTTTTTTGCGTTTGTTCCTCACGCTGTTTAGCCTGTTCCCTATGCAGCTTCTCTTTTTCCTCCTCGCAGCCCCACTCCTCGACAATTTCTGCCCATTCTTCGGCGGTCAGTTGCTCTTTCTCAGGCTCAGTTCTCTCGGCCTCGGCCTCCTCAACGGCCTTACGCTTACGCCGTTCGTACCCTCTCAATATCTTTTTCTCCTTGTACTTGTATACCTCGATCTCCTTACCGGAGATAATCAACTTGAAGTCATACAATTCGATCATGACTAAAAATATTAGTATTAAGAATTAACTATCCAGGAAGCCTAAGAGTAGACCCCAGAATTCCTGCTAATGTGTGCATATAATCCAGTTACGGATGCACACATTCTTTTCGTCATCTCGCTACAACAAATCACCTAAGACAGTGATTGAGCGAACGACGAGCGAGTGAATTGTGGTGAGAGTGGTTGCGAGATGTTGCCGGCGGTCTGTATGCTCCGCTACGCCGGCAACGTGAGTGAGCCAGTAAGTCGGCGTCGGTCGGCTAGGTGGCTCTATTTAAGCTCTCGGAAGTAAACAATTGTGGCACACGCCAAAAAAATAATAGTAAAGCTCTAGTCAGTTTTGCTGTTCCTGTTTTGACCGGCAGCCATATTTTTCGGGCGGGGGCAACCGCCCGAAAAATATGATCTGCACCGGTTCAAAATCACAGGGCTTCTCACAAAACGAAACTAGGGAGCTGGTAAACTGTGATCATAGAATAGTGGGCAAACACTACCCCACGATAGTTTAACCACCAACGGGACGCTTTAAAAAATAAAAAACGCCCCATCGGTTGTGGGACGCAATTTCCCCTGGGAGCGTTATGCTCAAAGGTACGATCCGGTGGATTGCGAAAAAATGTTTGTTATCGGATCACTATATACGATACGCTCATTTTTAGAGGGTGTCAAAAGCAGTCTGGGGATAAATGGTTTTTGGTTGACTTTTATACCGAAAAAGCCTACAATTGCGCTAATAACACTATGATTACAGATATAAGTTTTGATACAAAAAATCAAATTGTTTTAGAAAGAGACGAATTAAAAAATGTCCAAATTGATATTAGCGGCAGAGATATTATAATTGGCTTTAACGAACCGGCTTTTAAATTTTCGGATAACTTTGAGGCTGGTCTGGACGCGAAATTGAATGCTCGCCTAATCACTTACTTTTTACCAGCAGTAGAGGTCGCAAAAATGCAAAAAGTAAGGCCAAGGCTTATATTGGTAAGTGGTCTAAATGTCGCCTTGAAATGGAACGCTTCGACAGAGAGAGAAAAGAAAATAATGACCATTACTAATAATTTAAAATTCGATTTTTTAAATAAATTTTTTGAACATTTTTATCCAGATGTTTTTTCTATAATTGAATGCGTAGTAGCACAAGACCCTATTAAAGTGAGTGAAGATACGCTATTAAATTTGTGGCGTGTTATTGAGGAAAAATACCCGAACGAAATTAGTGACATGAAACTACAGCTAGCTCGTTTTAAAAAACCAGCATTATTTAGCAGCGACGCACTATCCGACGCGGCAAAAGAATATTTAGTGTCAGACGACCCAGAGTTACTTAACTCTTTTAAATATGCCATTTCTCATTTGCTTGCCTTGGCAGATATAAATTTTGAAGGAAATTTTATACATAATCCAATCGGGTACTTGTCAATTGGTGGACATCAAGAAAAAACCTTTAATGCCATAAGAACGTATGCTTACGAAGTACTAAAAGATCGAGGTGAAGAGTTTTTTGGACGAAAAGTCTTTATCAGAAATAATTTAAAATTAATTGTAGAGAACACCGAAAAAACGCC
>JAJYIJ010000011.1 GCA_021790135.1 bacterium
TCAAAGTGAATGGTTTCGTAGCCGTTGGGGTTGGGGCCATTGTCCGGGGTGGGGTACTGACTGTCGGTGAAGGCTGTTGGTACATCAACCGTGATGCCCCCAACATCATCGATAATATCGGAGAAGGCCGTAAAATCGACGCGGATATAATAAGGAATAGGAATGTTAAAAGTACTGGCAAAAAATTGCCGCGCGTAGTCGCCTCCCTCGCCCGCGTTGGCTGCTTCACCAAAAGCGTCGACGGCATTAATTTTTTCTGCGCCATGTCCAGGAATTTGAACACCAAGGTCGCGCGGTATCGAGATCAGGGCCGTCTCGTGCGTGCTTGGTTTTAAACTAGCGATAATGTTAGTATCGGAAAGATAGGGGCCATCATGTCCGGGTCCGCCGATGCCCAAAATAAGAATGTTGAGCCGGTCATCCGCGACGCCGTCGATATTGCTGAGTGGCGGAACAACACTGTGAAAAACCAGATTAGTAATCGTTTGGAAAAAAGTTGGCTGCGGCTCAAGCATACCCATGGCATAGGCGCTGCCCGCCTGGCCATGTCGGATTGCCAGTACCGCCACAAAAATAAGAATAAAAAAAATAAAACCAGCCAGTAGCAAGAGTGTTGTTTTGTGCGGAGGAAGAGGGGGGTGATCATCCGGTTCAGGTAACGTTGTTTGCGGATCAAGCATGTTAATAGTGTGTTGTTGCAACTGCATATGGATAAAAGTGTACCACAGCGCCACTATCTTTTCAATCTTGATATTTTCGCCTCTTCGTGGTATAGTATTTTATATAAAATTTATGCGGCGCTCGGCATATTAATGCAGGTTACGAAAGATTAGTCATCTCAATGGGCCTGCCTCGAATCGCCTGACGTTTGGCCGGAGAAAGAAAAATAATGGACGATTAGCTCAGCTGGTTAGAGCACTGCATTCACATTGCAGGGGTCGCAGGTTCGAGTCCCGCATCGTCCACACATCTATGCCCAAAGATCTTACTCGAGAAAATATTTCCACCGGCAAAATTATCTATGAGTGGCTGGTGAAAGAATACGAACAGTACGATCGTAACCGCCGTTGGTATTGGATTGCCAGCATCGTCGGCGCAGTTCTTATTTTATTTGGTCTCCTGACGGCCGACTATCTTTTTGTATTGGTTTTAGTTTTGTTTGGCATTGTGCTTTTTCTCCATGATCTGCGGCCGCCGCTTGATGTCTATTTCGGCATCACTGAAACGGGCATTATTTTAGGCAAAAAATTTTATCGCTATACCGAACTAAATAATTTCTGGATTATCTATAATCCGCCCGAAGTCAAAAATTTATATTTTTCTCTGGACAATATCGTCAAGCATCGAATCCAGGTTCCGCTGTTGGATTACGACCCACGACCGATTCGAGACTACCTTCTTCAATTTGTGGAAGAGGATCTCAACGAAGAAGAGGAGCCCTTTAGTGACCGACTTGCCAGAATCCTGAAAATACATTAGTATAAAAACCCGCTATTCTACGCACCCGTCGTTCAATGGATAGGACACTGGCCTGCGAAGCCGGAAATTTAGGTTCGACTCCTAACGGGTGCACAACAATACAACCAAGTTAGTTTCCTGTACACAGGGCCGCCTTGACGAAATGAAGGCGTATTGTTATAGTAGCAGATATTAATGCAACTAAGTTGCAATTATAAATTGCCAGTCTGTATGAGAAAAAAAATGTGGTGGTCGCTCGCGGGGGCCGCTGTAGCCATCCTAGCTGTCTCGGTCTGTTTTTTGCTTGGTCATCGCCCAATCTCTGCCAATATTTCTCCTGCTTCCGGTTCGTCGCTGCGCGTGGTGGCGGCGGAAAATTTTTATGGTGATATTGCCGAACAAATCGGCGGCGATCGGGTGGTGGTGACAAGCATTTTGAATAATCCTAATGCCGACCCGCATGAATACGAATCGAGTGTTCCGGACGCCATAGCCGTCAGCGATGCCAACTTAGTGATTGAGAATGGTCTTAACTATGATAGCTGGATGGATAAATTACTGGCCGCTTCGCCCAATCCGAATCGTTTGGTTGTCACGGCAGGAAAAGTTGCGCCGCTTATTTTGCCGAATAATCCGCACGTTTGGTATGACATAAATAATATTCAGGCAATCGCAACGGCGATAGCTGCCGATCTAACAAGAATTGATCCGGCCGATGAGACTTTTTTTTATGGTAATCTTCAAAAATTTGTCGTCTCCCTACAGCCATTAAGTAATTCAATTGCAGAAATTAAAGCCAGCTATAGTGGCACGCCGATCGGTCTCACGGAAACGATTTTTCAGTATCAAGCTGAGCCGGCCGGATTAAATATTGTGACGCCGCTTTCTTTCCAGGAAGCTGTCGCCGAAGGGAATGACCCAGCCGCTCAAGATGTCGCGAAAATTAATCAACAAATCACCAACAAAGAAATTAAAGTTTTAATTTATAACAGCCAGACAATTACGCCCTTCACCAGCAATCTGGAAGAAACGGCGAGAAAGCAGGGTCTGCCGCTGCTGGCGGTTTCGGAAATCATGCCGAAAGGCGCCCACTATCAAATCTGGATGCAAAGCCAGTTAGTCGCCCTTTTGCGGGCCTTGGCCGCAACCAAAAATTAGCATTCTATGCCAGAAAAAATTCTCATTACGACGCGTGGATTATCCTTAAAACTCGAGGGGCGAACCATTTTTTCCGGCTTGGATTTTGATCTTGAGGCCGGGAAATTTACCGCCTTACTCGGACCGAATGGTGCCGGCAAAAGTACGCTTCTAAAAGTGTTGCTTGGATTTTTGAAACCGACCGGCGGAACGATTAGCGTTCTTGGCCAGCCGCCACATCGCGGCAATCCAGCAATTGGTTATACGCCGCAGCATCGCATTCTGGGTACTGATCTTGCCCTGCGCGCTCGCGATGTCGTTGGTTTTGGTCTTGATGGGCATCGTTGGGGACCGGGCTGGCCGAGCCAAGAACGAACAAAACGAATTGATGAGGCTTTGGCTGCTGTTGACGCCGCCAGCTTTGGCAACGTTCCGGTTGGCGAACTCTCCGGCGGTGAACAGCAGCGTCTCTTAATTGCTCAGGCAATCATTACTAATCCGCGTATCCTGCTATTGGATGAACCATTGGCAAACTTGGACATCAATCATGGCCAGGAGATAGTTTCTCTTCTTGCTCGCCTGGCCAAAGAACGCCAGATTGCCGTCCTTTTGGCCTCGCACGATATTAACCCTCTTCTGCCTGTTTTGGATTATGTTTTATACGTAGCTCATGGACGAGGCGCCATCGGTCGGCCAGAAACTATAGTTACCTCTGAAACTCTCTCCAAGCTCTATGGTGCGACAGTCGAAGTGGCGCGCGTTGATGGCCGTTTGTTTGTTCTCGGCGTGGAAACCTAAAAAGGTTGGCGTTGCGATATGGTAACTTTGTTTTACTATCAATTTATTCAGAATGCCTTTCTGGCCGGAACGGTTGTGGCAATTGTGGCGGCCGTGGTGGGCTATTTTCTCATTGCTCGTGGTTTAACTTTCGCCGGACATGCTTTGTCGCACATCGGTTTTGCTGGTGCCGCCGCGGCCTTAGTGGCCGGAGTTGATCCACTTGTTGGCATGCTTATTTTTACTGTAGCGGCCGGAGCGATCATTGGTTTTTCTGGTAAGCCCTTGCGAGAACAGGATATATCTATCGGGGTGGTGCTCACGTTCATGCTCGGTCTCGGTGCGCTTTTTATTGCTTTGTACAGCGGCTACGCTGAACAAGCGTACAGTATTTTGTTTGGTACTGTTCTTGGCATCAGTCGGGCTGAAGTTATGTTGATTGCTGGATGTAGCCTGGTGGTTCTTGTTAGTCTGGTCCTCTTGTATCGCCCCCTTTTATTTAGCACCTTTGATCCGGAAGTGGCAGCGTCGCGCGGAGTGCCGGTGCGTTTTCTTATGATCATCTTTTTGTTACTCACCGCCGTGGCGGTGGCAGTGGCCGTGCCAGTGGTGGGCGTCATGCTTATTTTTACCTTATTGGTCGGTCCGGCTGCCACGGCCATGCGTTTAACCCATCGGCCATTGTCCGCAATTATTTTGGCGATCGTGCTCGGATTAGGATATACCTGGCTCGGCATCTTCTTGGCAATGAGAGGCTCATGGCCAGTTAGTTTTTATATTGCCGCCTTGTCCTTTGGCGTCTATCTGCCCGTTCGACTGTTGACAGCGGAAGCCGCCAAAAATAGTAAGTAATCTATGGCAAATATTTTTTTCCAACCATTTGTCATGTATGCCTTTCTGGCCGGAACGGTTGTGGCGATCGTAGCGGCTGTGATTGGCTATTTCGTCGTGCTCCGAGCGGAGGCTTTTGCTGCCCACGCTTTGTCGCATCTTGGATTTGTCGGTGCGACTGCTGCTGCCTGGCTCGGTGTGAGCGCTCTTTTTGGCACAACCGTCGCTACAATTTTAGCCGCCATTGGTATGGCGGCGATGGGACAACGTCTGCGCGGCCGCGATATTGAAATTGGAATGATTCTTTCTTTCGCTCTTGGTCTCGGCGTCCTATTTTTGCGTCTCTACACCGGCAGCGCCAACGAAACAGTAGGAATACTATTCGGTTCTATTTGGAGCGTGACGCCGACGGACTTGTTTGAATTGCTTTTTTCCTCCGGTTTGGTTCTCCTTTTACTAGGAGTAATTTTTCGTCCGTTATTGTTTTTCTCTGCTGATCCGACGATGGCAGCAGCGCGTGGCGTGCCCGCTCGTTTCCTGTCTTTTATTTTTATGATTCTTTTGGCTTTGACTGTTGCCGGCGCAATCAAGATCATCGGCGTCCTTTTGGTCTTTGCACTGATTGTGGTGCCGGCAGCAACAGCATCCCGACTCGCGTGCCGACCGCGCTCAGTTATGCTGCTGACGATTTTTTTGTCGCTTGGCTTTACGTGGGGCGGTATTATTTTGGCAGGGGTGAGCGGTCTGCCGGCTGGTTTTTATATCGCCGCACTTTCCACTCTTACGTATTTTATTGTTGGTCGCCTCAGTTACTCTAGCGATAAACGTTTAAAATTTATTTCCGCGCCGTCTCATCCACTGCACACAGAGGAGAATGAACCGGTCTGAAATTACAGAATGCAGTTTTGTACATTATTAATTGTTTCCCTTGAGGTGTCTGGACAGCGCTGACAAAAGGCCGTACAATGGGTCGACCTTGATAATGAACCGAAATTATCATGTTGATTCTCAGAAATGTAAAGAGGCTTTTAATGCATCATCATGAGCACACTTGACTCAGCCACAGACGGAGAATTAGTCAAAAAAGCCAAAAAAGGGGACAACGAGGCCCTCGCTATTCTTATTAAACGATATTTGAATATCGTATTCGCGACGTGTCGACAATATCTTAAAAATAGCGATGAGGCCGATGACGCGACCCAGGAGACATTTGTAAAAGTATGGCGCAACTTGAAACGTCTGGATGAAACGCGACCGGTCAAACCATGGTTTTTAGAAATCGCCAAAAATACTTCACTTGACCTGCTGCGTAAAAAACGACCCTTACCGTTCGTAAATTTTGAAAGTGCCGATGGGACGAACCTCTTGGCCGAAACGCTGGCTGCTGATGGCCCGTCGCCTTTGGCAGAGTTGGCTGCTGAGGAACAAAAAGAGATAGTCAATAAAGCCTTGGCGCGGTTACCGGATAAAACTCGCAAAGTGCTTGAACTTTATTATAATGAAGGCTTAAATTTTCGCGAAATTGGCGAGGCCTTGCACAAGCCTTTGCACACGGTAAAAAGCCGACATCGTCGCGCTCTTGTGCGTCTGCGGATGCTGCTCGATCCGGGAGCTGCAAATAGCTAGATTTTGCACCAAAATAAGCCTTATGAGCGTACTATAAATACAATACAGTACTTGAAATATGGCAGAAAAATCGCTAAAAATAGAAGAAATTACCCCACCAGCCGACCTTTTTGACCGGATCATGTTGCGTTTGGCCGATGAACGCCGTTTTCGGACGGCTCGGCGGAAATTTATTATTGCCTTGGCCCTTTCGGCTATCGTTTTTGCTATCGGGATTCCGCTGGCCTCTAGTGTGGCATACGATTTTATCCATTCAGGATTTAGCACCTATGCCTCCTTGCTGCTTTCAGATTTTGGTACAGTGATGCAGAGCTGGCAAGACTTTGGGCTATCCTTACTCGAGAGTTTTCCGGTCATGGACACGGCATTTTTTGTTGCCATTATTTTGACATTTCTTTTGGCAGTCCGTTCCGTGGTGGTATATGGACAATCAGTTTTCCACTATCATTCCCCTTTTCCTTTAGCCCATAAATAATTATTGACTATCTATGTCACTAACGAGTTTTTTCCAATCGAAAACTTTTCGTTGGATCGCTATCGCACTCGGCGAACTGATTTTGCTTTTGTTGGTTTTTCAACTTGGTCTGTTTGTTGGCTTTCATAAGGCCAGTTTTAATTTTCACTGGGCGGCGGCCTATAATCGTAATTTTGGCGGGCCACCCGGCGGCTTTATGCACGATTTTGAGGGGCAACAATTTTTTAATGCGCACGGCACAACCGGCAGCGTCATTCAAGTGAGTACGAGCACCATCATTATAAAAGGCCAAGATAATGTGGAAAAAATTATTACCATTCGCCCATCCACGACAATTGAAGAAGGCCGCCGGGCAATTTCGGTGAGCAACGTCAAAGTCGACGAACATGCTGTGGTTATTGGTACACCGCAAAATGACGGTTCGATCATCGCCCGCATGGTCCGTATCTTTCCAAACTCCTCTTCGACGCTTCCCACACCGCCATCCCCTTAAATTGAGAGCTGTAATCTATACTAACTATTCTTGTTTTTTTATGAAAATTTTTTCTCTGCTGAAAAAGAAATGGGTGATTGCGCTTCTCGTGGTTATCCTCGCCGGTGGAAGCTACTATTGGTATCACCAAGCAACAACTGGGAACGTTGCACCGACATATACGGTCACAGCCGCAACCACGGGAGCGTTGATCACCGATGTGAACGGCAGCGGACAAGTGAGCACGCTTGATCAAGTTGACGTGAAGCCGCAGGTCAGTGGCACGGTGCTCAGCGTGCCCGTTGTCCAGGGCCAAGCAGTTAAGGCAGGTGATGTGCTTGCACGGCTTGACGCCACCAGTGCAGAACAAGCGGTCCAGAATGATCTTCTCAATCTGCAAAATGCCCAAATTTCTTTATCGAAACTTATGGAGCCGCCGAGCGCAGCCGCACTGCTCCAGTCACAGAATAACCTCACTTCTGCTGAGCAGACCCTCCAAAACAGCCAGGACAGCCTGACGACTGCATACAGTAATGCCTTAACAACTCTCACTGCGACTTTCCTTGATATGCCTTCAGTGATGGCTGGCGTTCATGATATGTTTTATCAGCAGACAATCGCCGCTGGGCAGTTTAACGTTGATTATTTCGACAATCAATTGTCAGCGAAGGTGCCGAATATTGATCTGTATCGTGACGATTTTGAATCAAAATATCAAGTTGCTTCAACACAATATCAACAGAATTTTAGTGATTATCAAAATATTTCTTCCGCTTCTAGCTCAAGCACGATCGAAGCCTTTTTAAACGAAACCTATTCGACCGCCCAAAGCGTGAATACCATGCTGAAGAGTGCCTTGAGCTATGTGCAATATTATCATGATCAATGCGCTGCTTACAGCGTGACCTTGAATCCAATTGCTACAACCTATGAAAATGCCCTGAACAGTGATATCAACGCCATTAATGGTCACGTTAGCGCTCTGTTGTCTATTATCAACACGATCCAAACTTCAAAACAGAATATCATTTCGGCACAGCAGTCGATTGCCGAAAGTTCCGCATCGTTAGCCCAACTGAAGGCTGGTGCTGACCCGCTTGATATTGAAAGCCAAAAAATTGCCATTTCCCAAAAAGAGGCGCAGTTAGTGCAGGATCAACAGAATTTGGCCTATTACACTATCCGCGCACCAATATCCGGCGTCGCCGCGACAGTTAGCGTCAAGCCGGGCGACCCCGCCAGTTCCGGCACGACGATCGCTTCCTTGATTACGAAGCAGCAAGAAGCAATCATTTCGCTTAATGAAGTTGATGCCGCCAAAGTTGCCATTGGACAGAAGGCGACTCTCACATTTGATGCCATCAATGGTCTTAGTATAAGCGGCACAGTTACGGAAATTGATACGCTTGGAACCGTTTCTCAGGGTGTTGTGACATATAATGTGTATATCGCTTTTGACACTGAAGACAGTCGCGTTAAACCGGGTATGAGCGTTACTGCCGATGTTGTCACCAATGTCGAGACAGGAGTGTTGCTCGTTCCCAGCACAGCGATCAAAACTCTTGGTAATCGCCAGTACGTTGAAGTCTTCAAAACGAGACCTGCCGGTATCGCTGTTATGGCCATGAATTTTTCTACTGATGTCAAACCTGAGCAAGTGTTTGTTACAACCGGAGATAGCAATGATACGGACACGATTGTCACGTCTGGTTTGAGTGGAGGCGACTTAGTCGTTACTCAGACGAGCCAACAAGGCGCAAGTAGCAGCGCGCCGGCCACGAGCGCCCCCAGCCTTTTAGGTGGCGGTAACCGGGGAGGCGGCGGTGGAAGAGTATTTGTCGGTGGGCGTGGTGGTTTTGGCGGTTAAAAAAAGGGGACGTATGATCGAAGTTAAAGATATTACTAAAACCTACTACAGCGGCGCCGGCACCTCTTTCCAAGCTTTGCGGGGTGTCAGTTTCAAGATTCAAGATGGTGAATTCGTCGCTATCATGGGACCAAGTGGTTCGGGCAAATCGACGCTCATGCATATTTTGGGAGCGCTGGATACGCCGACGAGCGGCAGTTATTTTCTTGACGGCAAAGATACATCAAAATTATCTGAAGATGAATTGGCTGAAATTCGCAAAGATCGTATTGGCTTCGTATTTCAGGCCTTCAATTTATTGCCGCGGACGAGCGTATTGAGGAATGTAGTGTTGCCGCTCGTTTATTCGGGTGTTGCCAGGCCTGAGCGGCAAAAGCGGGCCGAGGCCGCTCTGCGCGCAGCTGGTTTAGATGAAGAACATTGGAAAAATTTTTCCAACCAGTTATCCGGCGGTCAGATTCAGCGCGTGGCGATTGCGCGGGCACTCGTGAACAGTCCGTCGCTCATTTTAGCCGACGAACCAACTGGGAATTTGGATACCCATACTGGCGAAATTGTTCTTGGCACCTTCCAGCGGCTTAATCGCGAGCATGGTCGTACCGTCGTGCTCATCACCCATGAACATGATGTTGCGAAGCATGCTAGCCGCATTATTTTTATCAAGGATGGTCTCATTATCAGTGATGAAAAAAATAGTGATCCAATTATTGCTAAAGATGTATGACAACTATTGATATCATCGAAGAAACATATGCCGCTTTGTCGGGGAATAAGGTCCGTTCCTTTTTAACCATGCTTGGCATCATAATCGGTATCAGCTCTGTCATTGCGATGGTCGCCATCGGGCAGGGAGCACAGAGCTCGGTCCAAGCCCGAGTCGAATCACTTGGCGCTAATTTGATCCAAGTTATGCCAGGTGCAGTTCGGGGACCAGGTTATCAAGTCAGTCAAGGCCGTGGCAGTTCGCGCACTCTTACGCCGGATGATGCCACTGCCCTTGCGAGTGATTTAACCAACGCTAAAGCCGTGACTGCCGAAGTGTCCGGCCGCTATCAAGTAACGGCAAAGGGCACCAACACGAACACCACGGTTGATGGTACGAACAGTGATTATCCGGCAGTACGTGATTTACAAATTGCCGAAGGGTCATTTTTTACGGAGGGGCAAAATCAGAGTTTGGCTCGTGTGGCCGTACTTGGTCCGACGGCTCGGGATGATTTGTTCGGTCAAGGCGCTGAGGCAGTGGGGCAGACAATCCGCATCAAGAATATGGATTTTCGGGTAATTGGTGTGAGCGTTGCAAAAGGAACGACCGGCTTTCAAAGTCAAGATGATATGATCTTTGTCCCGCTTAATACGGCCGAACATTTTTTCGTTGGCGCGGATAATCCGTATGTGACGAGTATTAGTGTTGAAGCACCGGACCAGAATTCGATGACTGCTCTCCAACAGCAAATCACAAATATTCTACTCGCGCGTCATAATATTGCCGATCCGACGCAAGCTGACTTCAGTATTTTAAATCAGGCGACGATTGTTGCCGCGGCTTCAAGCGTTACACAAACCTTCACCGTTTTGCTCGGTGCGGTCGCGGGTATTTCTTTATTAGTCGGTGGTATCGGTATTATGAACATGATGCTCACCACAGTGACCGAACGCACAAAAGAAATCGGGCTGCGCAAATCAATCGGCGCTAAACGAAGCGAGATTAGCATACAATTTTTGTCCGAGGCCACAGCCCTTACCTTCATTGGCGGTGTTGTTGGCGTCGTGATAGGAGTTCTTGTTTCATACGTTCTAAATTATTTTTCCATTGTCGCGACCTCAATATCGCTTTCTTCGATTATTTTGGCTTTTGTTGTTTCGGCCGCAATCGGAATCATCTTTGGTTATTATCCTGCCCGCCGCGCCGCCGCCTTGAACCCGATCACGGCTTTGCGTTTTGAATAATTTATTTATTAATAATAAGTACATAATTCTATGAAGAAAAGTTCCGCTGTTATTCTCATTATCGTCGTGGCTGTCCTTGGGCTCGGCGTTGGGTTTTATGGTGGGTTTAAGTATGGCCAGTCGACGAATGCTAGCCGCACTCTTGCCTATGGTGGTAATGGTGGGGGAGCCAGTGGCACGGCGCGTTTTGGCGGCAATCGTTCCCGCGCCGGCGGTAACGGGAATATTTTTATCAACGGCACCGTAGTCAGCAAAGACGCCGCCAGTATGACAGTCAGCTTGGAACAAGGCGGGTCACAGGTAGTTTTTTTCTCTCCTTCAACTACGATTGACAAAACGACACTTGGCAGCACCAGTGACTTAACGGCTGGAGCGCAAGTAATGGTTATCGGTACTGAGAATAGCGATGGCACAGCCATGGCAAATTCGATCCAATTGCGTTCGGCCGCTGTCGGCAATGGTGGTGTAATGGGTGCTCCGCGTCAGCCAGTCCCGACCCCTGCTCAATAAAGTTTTGAGACAACTGAACCCGTCCCGTCATTGTGGGGCGGGTTTTTGTTTGATAGCTTCGGAGCTGTGGTATACTACTGTCATCTATGACATTAGACACCCCTCTTTCTGAACTTGGTCGGCTGGGCAAAATAGCTTCCGTGCGTCTCAATCGTCTCAGGCTAAAAACTGCCGGCGATCTCCTCTATTATTTCCCTTTTCGCTATGATGATTTCAGCCAATCAGTTTCGATTAAAAGTTTAATCGAAAACGCTTCTGTCACCATTAAGGCTCGGGTTGAACTCATTGCCAATCGTCGTAGTTTTAAAAGCCGGAAAATTATTACCGAGGCTTTGGTTAGCGACGACACTGGGAGCCTGCGTTTGGTTTGGTTTAATCAGCCCTTTTTGACGAAGATGCTGCATCCCGGCGAAACTGTTTTTCTCTCCGGCGTCGTGAAAACAGATATGCTGGGCGCCGAACTTATAAATCCGACCTTCGAAAAAGAAAGCGCTGGCGTTCACTACAATACGGGTCGCCTGGTGCCGATCTATTCCGTTACCGAACATTTGAGCCAAAAACAAATACGGGCGCTCGTGCAAGAGGTATTGCCTCTCGCCAACGAAGTGCCGGATTGGCTGCCGGAAAAAATTATTGAAGAAAACGACCTTGTGCCCTTGTCGTCGGCTCTGCTTGGTATTCATTTTCCCGATTCGAAGGACCATCTCAAAGCAGCCACCGACCGACTCAAATTTGATGAATTATTTTTCGTCCAGCTCATGGCCGAACAGTCACGGCGGCGGCGTCAGGATGAGCACGCGCCGATGCTGTCTTTTCACGAAACGGAAGTAAAAGAGTTTGTCAGTCGTTTGCCATTTACTTTAACTAAAACGCAAAAAATTGCGGCCTGGGAAATTTTGCAAGATATCGCCAAGCCGCAGCCGATGAATCGGCTTCTCTCCGGCGACGTCGGCTCCGGCAAAACCGTCGTGGCGGCATTGGCAATGTTCAACAGCGGTTTAAACGGTTTCCAATCCGCTCTTATGGCACCCACGGAAATACTGGCAACGCAACACTACCATTCCCTGGGCAAGCTCTTGGGCAACAAAGCCGTGGTCGCCTTACTTACCGGTTCGCAATCCATGCTTCTTAACTCTCAACCTTCCACTCGAAGCAACTCTGTTTTGAAAAAAGAAGTATTGCGTAATCTAAAAGAGGGGAAAATAAATATCGTCGTTGGCACGCATGCCCTGCTCTCGAAGGGTGTTGATTTTAAAAATCTTGGGCTGGTAATTGTTGACGAGCAGCACCGTTTTGGTGTCCGGCAGCGCCAGGAGATACAAGAAAAAGGCCACAATGTCCACTTTTTGAGCATGACGGCGACGCCAATTCCGCGTTCATTAGCTCTGATGATGTATGGCGATCTGGACGTTTCCGTCATCAACGAACTGCCGCCCGGTCGTAAAAAAATTATTACCCGCTTGGCCGAGCCTCTTCATCGGGCGAAAGCCTACGCCTTTATTGCCGAGCAAATTAAAAAAGGCCGACAGGCATTTGTTGTCTGCCCGGTGATTGAGAGTAAAGAACATTTAACAATAAACAATGAACAAAGCGAAACGGCTGAGCCGGCACTCGGCATCAAGTATCAGGTATCGAGTATCAACGATAAAAAATCAGTCTTGGCTGAATATGAAAAACTTTCGAAAAAGATTTTTCCTGAATTTCGAGTTGGTTATCTGCATGGCAAAATGAAAGCGCCAGAAAAGGACGCCGTCATGACGAATTTCGCCGCTGGTAAAATTGACATCCTCGTTTCCACCTCAGTCGTGGAAGTTGGCGTCAATATTCCAAATGCCAGCGTGATGATGATTGAGGGCGCGGAAAAATTCGGTCTGGCGCAATTACATCAATTCCGCGGTCGGGTCGGCCGGAGCGAGCATCAATCATACTGCATCCTGTTCACCGATAGCGACTCCGCCAAGGTCCAGGAGCGCCTAAAATATTTTGAAGCCCACAGCGATGGCTTCGCCTTGGCGGAAAAAGATCTGTCTCTGCGTGGCCCGGGACAGGTGTATGGCACTGAGCAGAGTGGCATGCAAAATTTTCGACTGGCCACACTGGTGGACCGCGACCTCATCAAAAAAGCTCGGTCCGCCGCCAGAGAAATTGCGCCGGAAATTAAAAAATATCCGCTTCTCTATAAGCGGATTGGGGAGATGAAGCGGGGAGTGCATTTGGAATAAAATTTATTTTTCAAGTATCCTCTCCACAATCTCCCGCACATTTTTTAACTGGGCAATTTTGAGTCCTTCGATTTTGGGAATATCTTTGCCCGCCGGCACGACCGCGTAGGTAAAGCCCATTTTTTTAATTTCTTCTAGCCGTCGTTTAACGTGGCCAACCGGTCGAACCTCGCCTGACAAGCCTACTTCCCCGAACGTCACGAGCGAATGGGGAAGCGGTTTATTCTTGGCGGCCGAGGCGACGGCGAGGAGGACCGCCAAATCCGTCCCTGGTTCACTAGCCTCAATGCCACCGATCACGTTGACAAAAACGTCATAGGAATCGAGGGGCAGGCCACTGCGTTTGGCCAAAATAGCGATCAGCATTTGCAAACGGTTCAGATCAAAGCCGCTGGCCCGGCGTTGTGGGTAGCCGAAATTGGTTTTTGTCACGAGGGCCTGAATTTCAAGGAGGAGCGGTCGCGTGCCTTCCATGAGGCATGTCACCACGCTGCCGGAAGTTTTTTCCGCCTGCTCGGTCAAAAATACTGCCGTCGGATTTTTTACTTCTACCAGACCGTTTTCTTCCATGCTGAAAATACCGATTTCATCTGTTGATCCGAAGCGATTTTTTACCGCCCGTAAAATTCTATACTGGTGAAATTTATCGCCCTCCAGATAGAGCACTGTATCCACGGTATGCTCCAAAATTTTGGGTCCCGCCACCGCGCCGTCTTTTGTTACTTGACCGATCAGAATAATGGCGGCGTTGTTTTTTTTCGCTGCGCCCTGGAGGAGCGCCGCCACCGCGCGAATTTGGGTCATGCTACCCGGTTCGCCGGCGGCTGCTTCAGTCGCGATGGTCTGTACCGAATCAATAACGACAAGACCAGGTTTTTCTTTTTCAATCGTCGCCATGATCGTCTCGACATTCGTTTCATTAGCCAGTTTCAAGGTTGGGGCAGTGAGTTTCAAGCGCTCGGCACGCAGTTTAATCTGGGCAACGGATTCTTCCCCGGAAAGATAAAGACTGCTCGTGAGGCGCGCCGCCAACTGGAGGGCCAGGGTCGATTTGCCAATGCCTGGTTCGCCGCCCAGAAGTAGCACACTGCCCGTCACGAGCCCGCCGCCGAGCACCGTGTCCAACTCGCCAATGTTGGTTTTTATCCGTGCTGCCCCTGAATTTTTAATCTCACTGAGCTTGGTGGTTTTTACCGGAGCATGTGTAACGCCGCTATTTTCTTGCTTACCAGATTTTAGTGGTTCAACACCTTCTACGAGCGTTCCCCATTTTCCGCATTCCAAACAACGTCCTGACCATTTCAAGAATTGGGCGTCGCAATTACTGCAAATAAAGATTGGGTGATCCATGATACTTTTAGCATGGGGTTCCGCCGGCTTGGGTGCAGGCTTGAGCCGAAGGCTCTGCTTGTTGCGAGTTGTTATTGAAGCTGCAACATACAGAGTTAACACTTTGGTTGGCTGTGCTGGCAGCAGAATTTTGTCCGTTGCCTGCTCCCCCGGAAGCGCCCGGCCAGCCCATGCTGCCGTAGCCAGCTACAAATTCACTTTTTCCGCCAATGAATAAACCAGTCACAGTGAATCCCGACCAATGTTTGACTGGTTCGGTGAGGGTGGGGAGCTTCGTAACACTAAAATCATGTAATTGCGGATCGTCAGTACTGCCAAGCAGATTATACACCAAGCCGTGGTAATAAATACCAATGTGTGTGACCGGTGGCATGGCAGTGGGGTTGTTATAGACTGGTTGTGCATATGTCTCCTGGCTGCCGCTGACAAGATACATGGGCGGGTTCGCGGCATCGGCCACGGTGCATTTACTGCCGTCGGGCAGTCGATAATTTGTCCAAAGCCCAGCATAGTTAGTGCCGGCGGAACTGAGCATAAAAACCACGTCGCCATCTTTAATCCCATCTAGGTTGCAGGAATGAAATCTACGTAGTTTTTCAAAATTGGCCGCCACATCCCAAGCGCCGTTTTTTCCGAGAGCGGGGTTATTCAGAATTGTCGGAAGAGGAGTGGTGCCGCAAGCGTCAGTAAGAGCCGCTCTGACCCAGCCCAGGCAGTTACCTCCCTTTTTCCCAAAGTAATTTTTATTGGCTAGATCAGTATCTAATTTACTTAAATCACATTTGGCGCTCAAATTATCACCCGCATAGGTGGTGGAGGGTGAAGCCGAGTTGTCAGGGGTATCGTCGCTTGGTATGGCCAGCGGCATAATATATTGAATCTTGATTGTATCAAAATTTACTAACGCGGGGTTAATTGTTCGCAAAATAAAGTATGACCCCCACATGATAAAAAGACCGATAATGGCTCCGGCGATACGTTTGTAGCCTTTGGCTTTTTCCTCACCGCCGCCCGAGACGATAATCTGCGCGCCGGCCATCACAATCACAATAACGGCGATAATGCTGACAATGGCCATGGCATAACGATAGACAGCAGCGATGAATTCGCCGATGTAAGGGAGATGGATGTAGCCTTCACTATCCAACGTGTTGGAAACGTCCGAAAAAGACAGCCCGGGAAAATTGATTTCTAATTGGGGTTTTTTAATCTGCAAGTCAAAAGTATAACCGAGAATGCTGTGGACACTTTGTAAATAAGCTTGATAGGCGAGCGTGTCGAAAATGCAGTATTTTGTGCCATTAGCCGTTGCCTTGCAGGCCGCAGTTCCCTGCGGTTGGGTGCAGTCGCTGTCGGTGTCGCACGATTTGTTGCTGATTTGAAACGAAGAACAGGTTGGAGAGAATAAGCATATGACGGAAACGTTGCTATAGTTTTTATAGTAAGATTTTTCCAACGCATCA
>JAJYIJ010000095.1 GCA_021790135.1 bacterium
TCTGGGATAAGCGAAGTTCGCTTCCCGAGTTTATTGAATTAACCTTATTATTTTAACTGAATTATTTTGTCGCAATTATTTACCCAAATCACCAATTAAGGGAAGCGAATTTGGGTGATGAAATTTTGCAACAGCTGTTAACGTAATAGCGCAAAATTTCAGAACCGCTTATCCCGTGTTAAGTGATGTTTGACCCCGACCGGTTTATACCTCGACTTCTTTCCAGACTATATCAAGTGCGTCAAAAAACTTTCTGGTAAACTCAGCGGCTTCTTCGCAAGAAAATGGTTTGCAGGTATAGCAGTCAACAGTGAACAATGGCGGATTAGTGGGATACGAATAAAAAGCCGCGCCCGACGATTTCCAGTGAATCCAACCACCATAACCCATATCGTGGGCAGAGTAGGCGTATGGACCAGAAAGTTTTTCCATTTTTGTCACCTTAGCTAGTTCGTCGAGATAGACTTTGATTTGCTCTGGCTCAACGATTGTTTTAGTAGTGCCTTCGATTATTATTCTTTGGCGCACCAGATCAGGTGCTAGATTTTTCCACTCCATATGTTTTTATGAGTTAGCGTGAATTTTGCACGAAGCAAGGCGGGGTCAAATTTCACTTAACACCTGATAAACTAACCTTTTGATTTCTTGGCTAAAAACTGCTAAAATAATTCCAATAATTTTAATTCATAATGGGGGTATGAATCAAAATAATTATTTTCCCAACCAAGGTCCGATGGCCAGGCTGGAACAGGAAATGAAATTACGTAATTTTAGCAGAAAAACCATCAAAAGTTATCTGCATTATACTAGGGATTGTCTTTTGAAGTCAATGAAAGGGCCGAGGGAAATTACCGGCCAGGATATCAGAAATTATTTAGAAAAATTAGCGGCGGTTTCTTCTGCGTCCACACTGAATTCCGCCTATAGCGCCCTACAGTTTTACTTTTCTAAAATATTGCATCGCAATTTTTTTGTTAGCATTCCGCGAGCGAAGAAAATGAAGACCCTGCCTGTTATTTTGTCAAAACAGGAAGTGATGCGAATGATCGCGGCAACGAACAACCCTAAACATCGGTGCATTTTATCTTTGCTATACGGCACGGGCGTGAGAGTGAGCGAACTAACGCAAATTAGAATGCGCGATGTTGATTTGGATAGAATGACACTGCGGGTACTCCAAGGAAAGGGGAAAAAAGATCGGATGACTATTTTGCCGATTTCGCTTAAGGAAATTTTGAAAAAACAACAACGTTTGAAAATGGCGAGCGATTATTTGTTTACCAACGGTCGAGGCGGACGATTGACCGAGGCCACGATACAAAAAGTCGTGGCGAGCGCGGCGGCCAAAGCGGCAATCGCGAAAAATGTGTCGCCGCATACTTTGCGCCATAGTTTCGCCACCCATTTACTTGAAAATGGAACGGATATAAGGTATATTCAGGAACTGCTGGGGCACGCGAAATTACAGACGACGCAGATTTATACGCACGTGGCGAAGAGTAATTTGGAGGGGATAATGAGCCCGCTCGATGTATGAGATTGGAATAAAAGAGTGAGGCAGACCTGCCTGCCGGTAGGCATGGCTTTCGCGGGAATGGCAGAAAGAATAAAGGTAATTTCATCTATTCTCTCCTTTGAAAGAAGAAGGAACGAAATATGAATTTTAAAATTAAATCAAAAATGAAACCAGCCGGTGATCAACCGAAAGCGATTGAGCAGCTGGTGGCGGGATTGAACCAGGGGTTTGATAAACAAACCTTGCTTGGCGTTACCGGTTCGGGAAAAACCTTCACGATGGCCAATGTGATTGAGCAGGTGCAGATGCCGACCCTCGTCATTGCGCACAACAAAACTTTGGCAGCGCAACTGTGCAACGAGTTTCGGGAATTTTTTCCGGACAACGCGGTGGAGTATTTTGTTTCCTATTACGATTACTACCAGCCGGAGGCGTACATCCCGTCATCCGATACCTATATTGAAAAAGAAGCACAAATCAACGACGAGATCGATCGTCTGCGCCATGCCTGCACGCAGGCGCTTTTGACGCGGCGCGATGTGATCATCGTGGCGTCGGTGTCGGCAATTTACGGTTTGGGCTCGCCCAAAGAATATGAAAAAATCGTTTTGCATTTGCGCGTGGGGCAGGAATTGGATCGGCGGGGCGTGCTGGAACAATTGGTGGCGATGCAATTCACACGGACGAACAGTGAACTCCAGCGCGGAATGTTCCGGATGCACGGGCAGGTGTTTGAAATTATGCCGGTGAATGAAGACGCGATTTATCGGTTGGAGATTGGAGCGCAGATTACGCGGATTGAATTGATTGACCGGGTGACACGCAAAGTAAAAAGAGAACAAGAAGATCTGTGGCTGTTTCCGGCCAAGCATTATGTGGTCAGCGACATGGCACGGGAACAAGCATTCCAGTCAATTAACAAAGAGTTGCAGGAACAGTTGGCGGTGTTCGAACGGCAGGGGAAAGTACTCGAGTCCGAGCGTTTGAAGCGGCGCGTCAGGTATGATTTGGAAATGATCAAGAATATTGGCTATTGTAATGGGATTGAAAATTATTCGCGGCATTTTGAAGGCCGCTCCGCCGGTGAGCCGCCGTTTACCTTGCTGGATTATTTTAAAGAAGGGGTTGGGAACAATGGAGAAAATAAATTTTTGACCATCATCGACGAGTCGCACGTGACGGTGCCGCAGATTCGCGCGATGTACAATGGCGACAAAGCGCGCAAAGACACGTTGGTAGAGCACGGATTTAGATTGCCCTCGGCGCGTGACAACCGGCCGCTCACCTACCCGGAATTTGAAAAGAGGGTGGAGCAGACAATTTATGTTTCCGCTACGCCGAGCGACTATGAATTGCAGGAGAGTAACCAAGTTGTTGAACAAGTGGTCCGGCCAACGGGATTAGTGGATCCGGAAGTTTTGGTGCTCCCCATCAAAAGCGATAGCACTATTGGGCAAAAATCACAAGTGGAAGATTTAATTGTTAGAATAGAAGATCGGGTTAAAGCAAATGAACGGGTACTCGTGACGACCCTTACTAAAAAAATGGCGGAAGATCTGACGGATTATTTAAAGGAAAAGAAGATGAAGGTTGGTTATTTGCACAGCGATGTGGAGACTTTGGATCGTAAGATCGG
>JAJYIJ010000012.1 GCA_021790135.1 bacterium
GGCTCCGATGGCGGCAAATGCGGATTTCGCCAGTAATACCATCGGCACACAGGACCTCGGCTTGGTCTATGGTCAATATACGGGTCTTGGCAGCACGGATGTACGCGTGACGGTGGCCTATATTATTCGAGTGGCAATGGGAATTCTCGGCATCGTGGCGGTCGTAATCATCTTGATCGGTGGGTTCACTTGGATGGTTGCGGGTGGCAATGAAGAAAAAGTTGGAGAAGCCAAGAAATGGATTTTTGCCGGTATCATCGGTTTGGCAATTATATTGTCAGCCTATGCGATTGCCAGCTTTGTTATCAATCAGCTGGTCAACGCAACAACGTCGACTGTCGGTTAATTTTTGGTTTTCGCCCCCCTAATAATCCCAGAGTTTGGTTTGTTGGGGGGCAGCATATAGTTTGTAGAGAATCTAGAAATTATATCTGCCGTATGACGCGAAAATTTTTCTTGGGAGTTTTATTGCCGGCGTTGTTTTTGTTTGTGAGTTTGGCAAGCATCTTACCGGCTAACGCACAGACGCCGGATTTGGGAATAAGCTATCCGGCTGCTTCTGGTTTAACAAGCACCGATGTTCGGGTGGTCGTGGCGCAATTGGTACGGGTAGCCTTGGGCGTGCTCGGAATTTTGGCCGTGGTTATTGTCGTGTATGCCGGTTTTACCTGGATGACGGCCGGCGGCAATGAAGAAAGGATCGGCGTAGCCAAGAAATGGTTGACAGCTGGGGTGATTGGTATGGTGCTTATTTTTTCGGCTTTTTCGATTGCGACTTATGTTGAGATTTCTTTAGTTAATGTGTCGAATACCGCCGGAAATAATATTCCGGTAGCTCCCTAAAGTGTATGCGCCGCCTTCAATACTTTCTCTTTTTGCCCCTCTTGTTTTTGGGCCTGTGTTTACCGAGCGTGACACCGGCTCTGATGGCTGATTATGGTTTTCAAGCCACGGCTCTGCAGGCCGGCCTTCCGACAAAAATCGCTAATCAACCCGATATAGCGAGCCTTCTCGGTTTACTGGTTTCTATATTGCTTGGCCTGCTTGGCATTATTTTTTTTATCATCATTCTTTACGCCGGTTTTACCTGGATGACGGCGATGGGCAATGCCGAAAAAGTTGACAAAGCGAAAGACATTTTGCAAACCGCTATAATCGGTTTGGTGCTGGTTGTGGCCGCGTATGCGATTAGCAGTTTTGTTTTCACGAGTTTGGCGCAGGGGTCCTCGGCGGCAAATAATAACAATTCTAATCAGCTGCCAAATGGGGGGGGAATAACATCTGCTGCGGATTGCTTAAGTAATCCCGGAGCAACGATTTATATTCCACCTGACCCTACGGCTCAGTGCCCGACTATTAATTCTAATTTCACAGTTAATGGTCAAGAAGAGCAGTGTTGTAAATAAAAATAGTGGATCATTTTAAAATTGTCATTCCCGCGTAAGCGGGAATCTATAATAGCCAGTCACTCTGGATTCCCGCTTACGCGGGAATGACATCCGATTCTATTTCAATAATTATGATTTATTCCAAAAAGATTTTATGGGTTGCCACTTTTATTGTCGTGGGGGCGCTAATCTTTAGCGCGGCTTCTGTTTCTTTGGCCGCCGGACCGTTGGATCAAGCGACTGCGAATTTAAATAGCGCCTTAAACAATCCAAACAATCCAACCGGTTTAGTTGGCGGTAGCCAAGGTTTGGGGCAGATGGTTGGAACAGTCATCTCGGCTGTTTTGGCGGTGGTTGGGACGATTTTCTTGGCTTTGACTGTTTACGCCGGCATCACCTGGATGACGGCGTCGGGTAATGAAGAAAAAATCACCAAGGCGGTGGACATTCTCAAAGCAAGCGCCATTGGCTTGTTCATCACGCTAGCTGCTTATGCCATAACGTTTTTTGTGTCGAGCAAGTTGGGCGGGGCGGCGAACGGGGGCACGGCGATAACAACCAGTGCCGAGTGCGGGAGTGCGGGCGGTAAATGCAGTAATACTTCAGCTAGCACTTGTGCACAAATAAGCACCCAAAATGGTGGTAATGGAGTTTCGCAGGCGATAGGCACTTGCGCTGATGATCAAAACGATAATACGACTTGCTGTAGTAAGTAATAATTTGAGTTTATGTTAAAGCGGTTTTTCATCTTGATCTCACTTGCTTTAGTTGTTGGTTTTGGCTGCGTTTCCCTTGTTTCAGCCGCTGGCCCGGATATCGGATTGGGTAGTAACGGTCTTGCCAACCAAGTCGCTCAGCAGGGAGGTTATACCACCGGCGGCGTGACGGACACCACCATCTCACAATCAATCGGTCTGATCATTCGCGTTATTTTGTCGCTGGTTGGAACGATTTTTTTTGTGCTAACGGTTTACGCCGGATTTTTATGGATGATGGCGCAGGGCAATGAGGAACAAGTAACAAAAGCAACGGGAATTTTGAAAATGGCGGTAATTGGACTTATTATTACGTTGGCTTCGTATATAATTAGTATCTTTGTCATTGCTGCTATTACTGGAGCGACCTTAAGCCGTTCGGCTGGCGGTCAGCCGCAAACTTGTGCGGCGATTATTGGTCAGAATGGAAAGGCATATAGTTGTGAAACAACATGTGTCGGCAATGCTCTTGGGCAGTTAGATTGTGCTTCTGGACAAGTTTGTTGCCCTAATTAGTATGCTGGCATTTAGAAAAATTTTTTTTTGGACCATTTTGAATTCGACCATCGCTTTATTTTTTAGTTTTGTCATGTTCTCGCCGGCAAGCGCCGCTCTTAGCCCTGGCACGGCCAACGACATCGGCACACAGCTTGAAGCCGTAGCCGGGCCGACCGGCGCTAATGTTTTGCAATACGAAGACCCACGCATAACAGCTGTTCGGATTATTACGACCGCATTAACGTTGGTCGGAACACTGCTTTTTATATTGATCGTTTACGCCGGGTTTCTTTGGATGACGGCCGGTGGCAATGAAGAGCAAGTGGAAAAAGCGAAAAAATTTCTTCGCAACGGCGTCATTGGTCTCGTCATTATTCTGGCTTCATATACGATTACGATCGCGGCAACGAATCTGGCTTTGGGCCGCGAACTTGGCTGTGGAACCAGTCATGCTTCCATGCTCGGGACGGCTGGGGCAATCTTTTTTGGCAATACCCCCGCCTGCCCTTAATGAGTTAACAGTATTTTATGAAAAAGTTTTTTTTCCATCGTCGTCTCAGTAATTATTTTTTGATTTTATTGACGATGTTTTTGTTTGCCAGTCCAGCGTTGGCACAATTAAGTCCCGCAGCCGCAAACAATCTCGGTAATCAATTGCAGGCTGTTTCTGGTCCAACTGGGGCAAATATAATATCCAATGAAGATCCGCGCATCTTGGCAGTGAGGATTGTGTTGACAATCATGACCCTCATTGGAACGATTTTTTTTGCTTTAACGGTTTACGCGGGATTTCTCTGGTTCACGGCCGGTGGCAATGAAGAGCAAGTGGAAAAAGCGAAAAAACTTTTGCGTGATGGCGTGATTGGTTTGGTTATTATTCTTTGTTCTTATACCATTACCATCGTCGCGACCAATATCGCGCTCGGACGGTCGATTGGGTATGGAACGGTTGGTTCAGAGAACTTGAATCAAGCGTTGGGAAGCTCACTCAAGAATAGTGCAGCTAGCATACCAGGCTTTGGCTGGTTGCGATGAACGTGTATGAAAGTGTGGTTATGTTATGCCAATGTTGGTGGAGGGCACCGAGGTGCTGCCCATGCAATCGCCGATGCTTTTGCAGAAAAGAAAGAAAAAGTTGAAATAACGTATGTTGATTTGGCCGGCGGCCTTGGCCCTACTCGTCGAACTCTTTTTGAAGGTGGCTATGCTTGGTTGATCGACCGGGCCGACTGGCTCTATCGTCTTCTTTATTTTGTTAGCCAATGGCGTCCCTTGGCGGCTTTTGAAAATTTTCTCATGGCGATCGGCAACCAGCGTCCTTTGCTTGATCGTTTGCGCAATAATCCGCCGGATTTAATTGTCTCAACATATTTTTTAACTGCCCCGCTTCGGGCGGCACTGAAACGGTTGAAACTTCATATTCCCATCGTGGTCATCGTGACTGATCCATTTACTGTTCATCCAATTTGGCTCTTAGATCGAGATTTGCCACACATCGTGCTTTCAGATGCGGCCCGACAGTTGATTTTGGCTTCGCATGGAATTACTGTTGAAAAACTTGTTGCTGTTCCCCCGCTGGTTAATCACCGTCTGCCGGCTGGGTATGATGCCGAGCGGCTTGATCGCTTCAAGACTGAGCATGGTTTGCCGAAGGACGAACCGATTGTTCTTTTGGTCGGTGGAGGAAACGGTTTTCCCAAGGGAGAAGCCATGCTTGAATCACTTCTGACAACAAAATTAGCCGCGACGATTGTTGTTGTCTGCGGTTCCAACAGGAAATTGAAAGCAGCGGCGGAACAACTGCGAACTCGTTCCAAGCGAACAGTTATTGTTCTCGGCTATGTTGATTATGTACCGGAACTCATTGCCGCCGCTCAGGTTGTCATTACGAAAGCCGGTTCGGGTGTGTTGATGGAGGCGGTGGTCCAAAAAAAGCCGATTGTCGTCGCTCATTATATTTGGGGACAGGAAAAGGGAAACGTTGATTTTATTGTCAATAAAAAATTGGGTTTTTATGAACCGAATCCGAAGGCTTTGGCGCTTTTGACGGAGCGTCTTTTGTTTGATGCTAACGTCCGTCAGAGTGTAGCCGATGCCTATGAACGCCTGTCATTCCATAGTGGAAATGACACAGTGGTAGCGACGATACTTACGTCAGCCAATTTGGAAACAGAGCAGAAATCCGCCGTTGCCACCTGAAAGTATATTGTATGGCCAAAAAGGTTATTGAAGAAATTTTCGAAGCGCCGGCAAAAGTTTTGGATGAGAGCGTTCATTTGATCAAAAAAGGGGAGATGGCTGTAATCAATAAGAAGCCGTTTCGTTTGGCAAAGGAGTATATGAACACTCTCGGTCCCGGTCTTACCACCGGCGCTGCCGATGATGATCCTTCTGGCATCGCCACCTATTCCCAAACCGGCGCCCGTTATGGTTTTAATTTTTTATGGCTGACGCTTTTCAGTTTGCCGTTTATGGCCGTGGTTCAGGAAATGTGCGGCCGCATCGGATTGGTCAGCGGGCGGGGGTTGGCCGGTAATATTCGTCTCCACTATTCACATCGTTTATTATATTTTGTTACCTTTTTACTGTTTTTGGCCAACACCCTTAATTTAGCTGCTGACTTGGGGGCAATGGCAGCTAGTGCACGACTTCTTTTTCCAGTGGTGCCGGCTGAGTTTTTTATTATTTTATTTGCTATCATTTGTCTGCTTTTGCAGATTTATACAACCTACGCCCGCTACGCCCGCTATTTGAAGTATATGACTTTGGCGTTGTTTTCCTATGTTTTGACGGCTTTCGCGGTGCATGTTCCCTGGGGAGAAGCTTTTTTCCATACCATTGTACCCTCGATTACTTTTTCGAAAGATCAGCTTTTTATTTTGTGCGCTTTTCTTGGTACAACTATTTCTCCCTATTTATTTTTTTGGCAGACTTCGCAGGAAGTAGAGGAAGAAATTTTAGCTGGGAAGACAAAATTAGCGGAACGTCAGGACGTCGCCCCGCGCGAAATCAAAAAAATGCAGCGCGATACATGGTCCGGTATGATATTTTCAAATCTAGTCTCATTCTTCATTATCGTCGCCTGCGCCGCCACGCTCTACACCCACGGCATCACATCAATTACGAGTGCCGACGAGGCGGCCTCAGCGATCCGCCCTTTTGCCGGCGAGTTAACCTATCTATTTTTTACGCTTGGCATCATCGGCACCGGTCTTTTGGCCGTGCCTATTTTGGCCGGATCAAGTGCCTATGCAATTGCCGAAAGTTTTCATTGGCGTCATGGCTTATATCGTAAGCTACACCAAGCCTACGCTTTTTACGGCGTCATTATTGTGTCGGTGATCTTGGGTTCTGTTGGTAATTTTTTGCGTATTGATCCGATTCAAGCGTTGCTCTATGCCGCGGCTTTTAACGGCGTGGTGGCTCCAGTGGTTTTATTTTTTATTATCCGTCTGAGCAGCAGCAAGCATGTTATGTATGAGTACACGAGCCGTCCTCTGACCCGCTGGGTGGGTTGGTTGATTTTTTTTATCATGAGTATCTCCGGTATCGCGGCAATCGTGTCTTTTTTTCTTTAGGCCTTTGTTTTTAAGATAGCATCGGTGTATACTAGTGCTCATGCACATTTCATTGCCGACTAAGTTGCTGAAAAGAGTATGTTATTTGTTAAAAATTTAGTTAAAAAATTTGGAGATTTTACTGCCGTTGATGATATCTCTTTTCGGATTGAAAAGGGAGAGTTTGTGGCTTTTTTGGGGCCAAATGGGGCAGGAAAAACGACTTCAATAAAAATGTTCACCACCCTGCTTCATCCCACCAGCGGCACGATTGAATTGAATGGCATCAATCCGGTCAAGGATACTTTTGACGCGCGGCGTTCGTTTGGAATCGTTTTTCAGGATCCGAGCCTGGATGACGAACTGACTGCTTATGAAAATATTGAGATTCATGCCGTGCTATACAAAATCCCCAAAAAAGATCGGCCTGGTCGTATTAAAGAGCTATTGAATTTTGTGGAATTATGGGAGCGCCGAAATAATTTAGTTAAAACTTTTTCCGGGGGAATGAAAAGACGGTTAGAAATTGCCCGCTCCCTGATGCACCAGCCAGCGATTCTTTTTTTGGATGAGCCGACTTCCGGTCTTGATCCGCAGACGCGCAACCATATGTGGGAATACATTCAACGTTTGAACCGGGAACAACAAATGACGGTGGTATTCACCACGCATTACATGGAAGAGGCGGCGAAGTTTGCCCGTAAAATTATTATCATTGATCACGGTAAAAAAATTGAGGAGGGCACACCAGATGAATTGATTAAAAAGGCTCACGCCTCCACTCTGGAAGATGCTTTTTTAAATTTTACCGGTCATGATATCCGCGAGGAGACCGCCAGCGCCGCCGATCGTATGCGGCAACGGCGGCAGGCGTGGAGAGGGAAATAACAAATTATTATGTCCACTATTTATATTCTCTGGCTTCGTCAATTGAAACGCTATCTGCGTTCCAAAGCGCGCATTGTCGGATCGCTTGCCCAGCCGCTATTGTTTCTGGTGGCAATGGGTTTTGGTTTCGGACCGTTTTTCCAAAAAGCCGGCCAGGGGAATTATATGGAATTTCTTTCTCCGGGCATTATCGCCATGAGCATTCTTTTTACCGCCATTTTTACCGGCATCGATATGATTTGGGACCGCCAATTTGGTTTTTTAAAAGAAACTTTTGTCGCGCCGGTGCCGCGCAGCTACATTATTACCGGTCGCGTTTTGGGTGGCGCCACGGTGGCCGCCATTCAGGGGGCGATCGTTTTGGCTTTGACATTTATTTTCGGTTTTCGGGTCGGCAACTGGTTTTTAATCCCGGCCACTCTTGTCATCATGCTGGTGGTGGCAACACTTTTTGCCGCGCTTGGTTCGGCCATCGCCACGCAGCTCGAAGATATGCAGGGTTTTCAATTGATTATGAATTTTTTAGTGATGCCCATGTTTTTCTTTTCTGGAGCGTTGTTTCCACTCAATGGATTGCCGTCGATTTTAACCATTGTTGCGCGTTTTGACCCCATGACGTATGGTGTGGATTCTCTGCGTGTCCTCCTGACCTCGGCGGGTGGTATGGCTCTTTCTCCCAGCATTATTGTTCTCTTTGTTCTGGCTGCCGGACTGCTCTGGCTTACCACTGTTTTGTTTTCCAGGATGGAGTTGTAAACAGGTATTGCAAAGACTCTCAATTTTAAAAACTAACGCCCCCAATCCTTATTGGCTATTTGGGAGTTTTTGTTGAAGACGACAGTTGCGTGGGTGGCCACCGGGAATTGAACCCGGATTGCGAGAGCCACAATCTCGCGTAATAACCATTATACCATGGCCACCATATATGTTGGTGCGTGGGATTATATACCAGACTTATAAAAAAAACAAGGTAACGGTTTTGTCACCGCCCTAAAAATATGCTATGCTAGCCAATAGGCTGGTGACCCCGCAAGGAATCGAACCTTGATCCAGAGCTTAGAAGGCTCTTGTTCTATCCGTTGAACTACGGGGTCCAAAACAGTTTTCATCATACGGTTTTTTCCCACAAAAATCAAGATATAAAAATTGTATGCGAAAAAGGATACTCCCACTGTTGGTGCTCATAGGCAGTTTTTTATTTTTAGTAGCGCCGGCCTCCGCTCAATTTAATAATGGCAATTTCGGTTTGAAGGAATTTGCGGGAGCAGCTAATTATACGGGTCCTGCTTCAGGAGGGGCGACAGGGTTGAATGTCTATGAGCTGATCGCGTTGGGTGTAGAAATATTTTTGTCTATCCTTGAATTTTTATTTTTCGGATTAATGGTGTACGCAGGCATCCGCTGGATGACCGCCCGCGGCAGCGAAGAGTACATTACGAAGGCTAAAGACATAATGCAGGCGGCAGTTATTGGTTTTATTTTGGTTTTAGCCGCCTATGCCTTGACGGCGTTTATATTTAATAAATTGAATACAGGTTCAGCTACATCAGGCAGTACCACTCCGGCCACCCCCGTTCGTTGTTCGAATACCGGCTTGACTGATCCTTGTACCAATAAGAATGTGAATGATGGTTGCAGCCTATTTTCCACTGGCGGTGCGGGGACATGCATTCAAAATGCTGGCCAAAGTTCATGCCAGTGTATGCCGACCAGTTCCTTACCGCCAGCCTCGACAAATAATGCCTGCTCGCAAGCTCATGGAGTTTGCGAGGACGCGGTTACCTGTCAGTCACCCCCCAATCAGGCTTCTACTGATCAAGCAGCGATTAATGCTTGCGGAGCTAATCAAGTTTGTTGCGTACCCCAGAGTTCACCTTGACAAATTTGTTCATGTTTGCTATTCTTGGGTGGTTATTATTCCCCTTTAAATAAAGGGAACGAACCGGCCAAGACATGCCTTGGTTGCGCTCGCTAACATGTATGCATGTATGATGGATACTAAGAAAAAACAGGCCATAATTAAAAAATATCAAACTCATGCCGGCGACACCGGATCGAGCGAGGTGCAGGTGGCAATTTTGACCGCCGAGATCGACGAGCTCATCACCCACCTCAAAATGCACCCAAAGGATCATTCTTCGCGGCGTGGATTGCTCCGAAAAGTATCGAGCCGTCGGCATCTGATGCGGTATCTTAAAAAAGAGAACCCGACCAGTTACGAGACGCTTTTAAAAAAATTGAAAATTAAACAGGCGCGTGCAATAGCTAAACCTGGTGCTGGTCAAGGAGATGCCGACGAAGAGATTGTCGAAGAGGAAACTGAATTAATGGAAAAAGAAAATGAAATCGCCAACAGTTAAAAAAGTTCATCCTTTAAAACACCCCGACCAGCGCGTCGGTGTGTTTATTGATATACAAAACTTGTATTACAGCGCAAAAAATTTATTTGGTTCGAAAGTGAATTTCGGCGCTATCGTGAAAGAGGCGACGGCTGGGCGTAAGTTAATCCGAGCGATTGCTTACGTCATCTCCACCGAAAGCAAAGAAGAGCAGCCATTTTTCGATGCATTGTATAACATGGGCATCGAAACTCGCGAAAAGCCCTTGCAGATTTTTTATGGTGGAGAAAAAAAGGGTGATTGGGATGTTGGTTTGACGATTGACGCTATTCGTTTGTCGGCAGCGGTGGATGCCGTGGTGATCGTGAGTGGTGATGGAGATTATGTGCCGCTTGTCGAATATTTGCGCAACCAGGGCAAGCAGGTAGAAATTGCGGCGTTTGGCGAAACGACATCAACGAAGCTGATTGACGCGGCCGATGACTTTATGGATCTGAGCCAAGACAAAGCGAAGTTTCTTATTTTTGATCGCCGCTATCGGCCAAGTCGACCCTCAGCTGTTACCGCAAATAGAAAAAATACTTAAGGTTTTCGGCAAATTTTATAAAGTAATTTATTTATACAAAGGCATGGTTCGCGGACATGGAGACCATATTGGTCTTTAGCTCGTGAATCATGCTCCTCCACCGAAAGGTGGATAAGCAGTTTCAATGTATGGACACAAAACATTGGTCAATGGAGTGGGCCGGCCGTACGCTCAGCGTGGAAATCGGCCATTTTTCTTTGCAGGTGAATGCCTCCTGCACCGTTCGCTATGGCGATACGGTTATTTTGGCAACGGCGACAATGAGCAAAAAGACCCGGGAAGGAATCGATTTTTTCCCGCTCATGGTCAATTTTGAAGAAAAGTTGTATGCCGCCGGCAAAATCAAAGGCAGCCGTTTCATTAAACGAGAAGGTCGCCCAACGGAAGAAGCAATTCTTTCCGGCCGTTTGGTTGACCGTTCCATCCGTCCGCTCTTCAATCCGGAAATGCGTAACGATGTGCAAGTTATCTTGACGGTGCTTTCCTATGATGGAGAAAGTGATCCACAAATACCGTCGCTTCTGGCCGCTTCAATTGCGCTTTCTTTATCCGACATTCCTTGGGCCGGCCCCATCGCTGGTTTGCGTCTTGGCAAGGTTGGTGGACAGTGGAAAATAAACCCGAGTGTTAAAGAGCGTGAAACCGCCGAAGGCGACGTTGTTATTGCCGGTACAATGGAAAAATTGATCATGGTGGAAGCGGGTTGCCGTGAAATTCCGGATAGCGAGTTGCCCCCGGCCATGCAGCAAGCAGCCAGGGAGCTTCAGCCAATCGTCGAATTCATTAACAAGATTACGAATGAAGCTGGCCGGAAGAAGATTGATTTCGCTGCCCATCAGACAACTGATGAAAAAGAGTCGGCAATTCGGACAGCAGAGAAAATGGTAAAAGAAATGGTGGCGGCGCATGTCGATGATTGGATTTTCGATTCGGTCAAACCTGGTCGGGCGGAACGGATGGCAATGGTCGAAAGATTTTCTCGAGCTGCAGAGGAATTAATGACCACAAAGGAGATCGAAAGCGACATTCAGAAAGTTGTTCTTGGTCGTGTTAAAATGTATGTTGAAGATTATATCAGCCAGGCAATTTTAGATTCGGAACGACGGCTTGATGGAAGAAAATTAACCGACATTCGTCCACTCAATATTGAAGTTGGTCTTTTGCCGCGTACGCACGGTACTGGCATGTTCATGCGCGGCGATACCCAAGTTTTGTCAGTCGTGACTCTTGGTGCGCCCGGCGATGTGCAGACCCTCGATACCATGGAAGAAGAAGGCAAAAAACGTTATATGCATCATTATAGTGACAGCCCCGCCACCTATGGTGAAACGGGACCACTACGTGGACCAGGTAATCGAGCCATTGGACACGGCGCACTCGCAGAACGCGCCCTTGAACCGGTTTTGCCTCCAGAAACGGATTTCCCCTATGCTATTCGGGTTGTATCGGAAGTGCTTGGTTCGAATGGTTCCAGTTCCATGGCTTCGACGTGTGGTTCAACCTTAGCGCTTATGGACGCTGGCGTGCCGATCAAGAAACCGGTGGCCGGTATTGCCATGGGTCTGGCTTCGGATATGGATAAAGGTTCTTGGAAGGTATTGACTGATTTGCAAGACATTGAAGATGGTCCAGGTGGCATGGATTTTAAAATTACCGGCACGCGTGACGGTATTACCGCCATCCAGATGGATACCAAAACGCATGGTTTGACCTGGGATATTGTTGAACAAACGTTTAAGCAATCACGGGAAGCGCGGTTGAAAATTATCGAGGCAATGGCAGGAATTTTAGCTGCACCGCGAAAGGAGCTGTCGCCCTATGCGCCGCGCATTGTAACGATTATGATTAATCCGGATAAAATTCGTGATGTTATTGGCCCGGGCGGTAAAATGATTAACAAAATTATTGCGGAAACGGGTGTTGCTATCGATATTGAAGACGATGGTCGGGTCTGTGTGACCTCAACCGATGCTGTTGGCATGGAAAAGGCCGTAACCTGGGTGAAACAATTGACGCATGAGGTCACTGCTGGCGAAGAGTATGAAGGTACGGTCGCTCGTCTTGAAGATTTTGGAGCTTTCGTGAATATTTTGCCGGGACAAGATGGTTTGGTGCATGTATCGGAAATTGCTTGGCAACGTACAAATCGCCCGAGTGACGTCTTAAAGATCGGCGATAAAGTAAAAGTGTTGGTGAAGGAAATTGACAACCTCGGTCGCATCAATCTTTCAATGAAGGCACTTCTGCCCAAGCCGGAAGGTTATGTCGAACGGCCACCAATGGATCATGGTCCGCGTCGCCATTCGGGTGGATTTGGTGGCGGACATGGCGGCCAGCGTCCTCCTCGTCGAGATTTTTAAAGGAATTAAAATCCCGCTCTTCGTAAAGAGCGGGATTTTTTGTCTTTCTGATTGATTTTTTTGGCTGTTAATGATTAAATAGTTGCCGGGCTTTGGGCAAGTGGCGGAATTGGTATACGCGCATGGCTTAGGACCATGTTCCGAAAGGATTGAGGGTTCGAGTCCCTCCTTGCCCACGCATTTTAGCCGTTCATTTTTAGATATTTAAAGATGGCATCGGCAGCAATGGCTCCCTCAGCCGCCGCCGTAATGATCTGGCGGAAATTATTGGAGCCGGTGGTGATGTCGCCGGCCGCCCAGATTCCTTCGGCTGTCGTTTTTTGCGCCCTATCAATTTTAATGTAGCCGTTTTCGTTCCGTTCAATTTTCAATTGGTTAAGATAGTCATATTGTTTCGGCTCGGTGCCGATTTCGACGAAGATGCCATCAAGCGCCAGCAATTCTTTATTCTGGTAAGGACGATTCAACGCAACCATTTCAATTTTTTTCTCGCCTTTCAACTCGATAATTTCAGTGTTCAAAATTATTTCGATCTTTTTTTCCTGCGAAACAGTTTCGACCCAGGCTGGCTCACCCGGCAGTTTTTCGCCGCGATAGAGCAGGTACACCCGTTTGGCAATTTCAGAAAGATACAAGGCGGCGGTTAGGGCTGAATTGCCACCGCCAATCACGGCAACCGTTTTATCTTTGTAGAACATTCCATCGCAGGTGGCACAGTAGGAGATTCCCCGGCCAAGCAGTTCCTGTTCGCGTTCGAGATGTAGCTGTCGATGTTCGGTTCCCCAGGCGATGAGAAGTGTTTTTGTGGTGAAGCTTTTTTGGTCGGCCGCCCACACCTCGAAGCCGTTGGATGTTTTTTGAATATTTTTTACTGGTGCATTCAGTATTTCCACTCCTTGGGCTGTGGCATTGGCGGACATTTTTCCCCCCAATTCAAAACCACTAATATCTTTTTCCGTGGGGAAGTTGCAAATTTTGTGCGCCTCGATCATGAGGCCGCCATTTATTTGTCCAATAATAAGTGTTTTGAGCCGATAACGGCCAGCATAAATACCGGCAGTTAGTCCAGCTGGACCAGCACCGATAACGATGAGGTCATACTTGCTCCGCACGTCACCCATAGTTTATTGATTAAGTATTTTTTCGATTTCTCCTTGAATGAGCGGCAGGGGGTGCAAGCCGATGAAGTCTTTTATGACTTTTCCATTATGGAATAATTTCATATTAGGGATACTCATAATGGAATAGTCAATTGCCAGCTGACGATTTTGCGGATTTTCCGTATCGACTTTCATCACGGCCAACTTACCATCCATCGCCTCGGCGAGTTGTTCCAAAATTGGCGCCATCATGCGGCAGGGCATGCACCACGGCGCCCAAAAATCTACCAATACCGGCAATTTGTTTTCCAGTACTTGTTGTTTAAATTGTGGAGCGTCAATGTTGAGTACGTGTGACATAGGTTAGGTTAATTTATTTTTAATAAATCGGTTGAGAAGTGTATCAAGCCGTTTGCGTTCGTTTTGTTTTATTTTGAGACAAGCAGTTTCTTGATTAATGATGGCAAGGCCCAGCGAATCGAGAGCGGAACGGATCGCAGAAAGCTGATTGAGTATTTCTAAACAATTCCGATCTGCCTGGATCATTTTTTCCAGGCCTTCACATTGACCACGAATGCGGTTAAATCGTTGATTAATATTTTTGTCCATAGGCCTCTCATATATACCCTAGGGGGGTATACTACCGTCGTTATCATAATTTGTCAAGAGACGCTTGCCTTTAGCCAGGCAGTGTTGTTATACTGAAAAAATAAATTGTTTTTTGAAGCAGGGTTTTTAACCCTGTGACAGAGCCACGAAAATTATTGTATGCTCGAACTTGATTTACATGGTTTATACCCGGCGGAAGCTCTGGAACGGCTTGAACTTTTTTTGTATACTTTGTACAATCGGCGTCAGGCGTCTGCCAGGATTATCTACGGTATCGGCAGCGGTCGTCTTGGCGAGGCAGTGTTGGCCGCGCTCAAAAGGCATCCACTGGTCAGGGGCTTGGAAGAGGAGGTTGGAAGTTGTATACTACATGTCGAAATTTAATTACTAACATACTACTTATGGCTTTAACCACATTGACCGGCGGAGAACTCTATCAGGAGGTCGCTGATCTGGCTCGCGACCAGGGGGCGTCAACCAAAGACGATTGGGATGAACTCGTCGAGGATGTCGTCGAGAGCCACCTTTCGCTCGGTGAGATTGATCTTGATGAAGATACGGAGGGACTCAAAGAAACCTTGCGTTCCAAGTGGCGGGTTTACCGCACCGATACTGACGGTGAAGAGGCAGATGGAGATCTTGACGGCGCGGAAACGCAGGATACGCTGGAAGGCTTTGGCGAAAGTGAAGAAGATGAAATGTAAACATATGCAGTTATTTATTGATTCAGCCAAGCTCGCAGAAATTCGCGCCGCCGCCGCCTGGGGGATTATTGACGGCGTTACTACGAACCCGACGCTCATCATGAAGTCGGGCGGTGATTTCAAGCAGACGATTTTGGAAATTTGTGGCATAGTCGACGGCCCCATCAGCGCTGAGACGGTTAGTCCTGATGCTGAAGGCATGGTCAGGGAAGGCCAAGAATTCGCTGCGTGGCATAAAAATGTTCACGTTAAAGTTCCCTGTACAGCCGAAGGCATCAAGGCAGTTGGCATGTTTAAGAAACTTGGCATCAAAACTAATGTGACGTTGGTTTTTTCGGCTAACCAAGTCCTCTTAGCCGCCAAGGCGGGGGCGACG
>JAJYIJ010000096.1 GCA_021790135.1 bacterium
GACCAATTTTTCACCATTCGTTTTTTCAAGACGGTAGGCCACGCTTGGAACGGTAATAACAATATCGAGGTTGAATTCGCGTTTCAGCCGCTCCTGAAAAATGTCCAAATGAAGCATCCCTAAAAAACCGCAGCGGAAACCGAAACCAAGGGCATGCGAATGTTCTGGTTCATAGAGTAGCGACGAATCGGAGAGCTTGAGTTTATCGATGGCGTCGCGCAGTTCCTGGTACTCGTTGCCTTCTTTGGGAAAAATGCCGGCGAAAACCATGGGTTTGACCTCACGATAGCCAGGAAGTGGTTCGGAAGCGGCACTCGTTTTTTCGTTGGTTTGTGTCGTAATGGTATCGCCGACGCGGCAATCACGGACTTCCTTTAGACCGGTGACGACATAACCAATTTCGCCGTTGGCCAGTTTTTCCGCTGGTTTGAATTTGGGCGCGTAGTAGCCAATTTCCAAAATTTCCGCGTGCGCACCGGTGGACATAAGTATTATTTTATCACCTTTTTTCAGTTCACCATCGACGACACGGATTGAAGCTACGACGCCTTTGTACTCATTAAAAAGAGAATCAAAAATAAGGGCACGTGGAGATTTTTGTGAGGCATCAAGCGGGGGAGGAATGTGTGTAATCACTGCCTGTAAAATTTCGGGCACACCCTGGCCGGTTTTGCCTGAGGCGAGAATAATATCTTTTTCGTCACAGCCAATGAGATTGATAATTTCTTCTTTTGTTTTTTCAACATTGGCAATCGGCATATCAATCTTGTTGACGACGGGAATGATCGTTAAATTTTGTTCCAGTGCCAGGTACAAGTTGCCGATGGTTTGCGCCTGCACGCCCTGGGTGGCATCGACGAGCAAAATTGCGCCTTCGACGGCCGCGAGTGAACGAGAAACTTCGTAATTAAAGTCCACGTGGCCAGGGGTGTCAATTAAATTCAAGATGTATTCCGTTCCTCCCGAAAAATGCTTCATCCGGACCGGCGCTAATTTAATCGTAATGCCGCGTTCACGCTCCAGCTCCATTGAGTCCAGAAGCTGCGATTTCATTTCCCGTTCGGAAACGGTTTTGGTGTATTCCAAAAAACGATCCGCCAGCGTTGATTTGCCATGGTCGATATGGGCGATGATACAGAAATTGCGGATATTTTGATTGCTGGACATAAACTAAAATTATCCTTTGGTGAGGGAGTATTGTAGCAAAAATGGTAAGAAAAGCAATGCCTGTTTAAAGTTGTTCTGCTTCGTCGATCCCTTCTTTGATATTCCAGAATTTTAACCAGCGTTTGCGGAAGCTTTGTAAAAATTCGGTCATCTCGGCAACTTTTAAGAAATGGCAGAGAAGCCCATAGATGACGATGCCAATAAGACCGGCGATGAAACCTTGCAGGAAAATTCCCCCCAAATGGTTGAGGTCGAAGATGCTATTCAACGGATATTTTAGACCCTGGACAGCAAGTCCCATGCCAAGAGCGGCGCCGATAATTTTCAGTGTAAAAATAAAATGACTGCGACCGCCAAGTCGGCCGAGGCGGAGGCGAAGGGCATAGACCAGAAGTAGGGCATTCGTCGTGATGCCGATGGAACCGGCCAGAGCCAGTCCGGTTACGCCAAATCGGTGCATTAAGAGCAAAGCAAAAATGATGCTTATTGCTTCCGCAATGATACCAATCAAAAAAGGTGTCTTCGTGTTGGAAAGAGCGTAAAAAGCCCGGGCGAGGAGCGGTACCAGCGCTTGACCAATAAGGCCAAGGGAAAACATTGCCAGGGCATCAGCGGTAGCAATGGTAGCGCTCCAGCTGAAAGCGCCGCTGCCAAGAATCACACGCACAATTTGTGCGCGCAAAAGAATAAGCAGCACCATGGCGGGAACCATTAAAAATAAAATTTGTCGGGCCGTTTCGCCGACTTTTTTTACAAAGGCGGCGCGATCAGTCGGCAGTTCGAAACTGGAAAGCACGGGAAAGACTGCTAAGGCAAAGGGAATGGCCACCAGGCCGGTGGGTACGGCTTGCAGATTGTTGGCAAAATTATAGACAGCCACGGAACCGACAGTAAGAAGTGTCGCCAAAATGGTGAAAATAATGGTGTTAATTTGGGTGATGGCGAGACCAATGGTGCGGGGGATCATGAGTTTACCCACAAGCCGGCTTTCCGGATCGGCCAGATCAAACGTCCAACGCCAACGAAAGCCGCTGGCATAGGCGCCCGTCGTCTGGATAGTAAGGTGTAAAAAAGCACCAAGCACCACGCCCCAGGCAATGCCGACCGGGCCAAGGAGCGGTACGAAGACAATGATCCCGAAGATAATACCAAGGTTATAAAATACCGGCGCAAGCGAATAGGTAAAAAATTGTTTGAGTGATTGCAAAACGCCGCCGAACACCATCGAGATGCCGAGGAGGAACGGCGAGATAAACATGATGCGCATGAATTTGGCTGTCAGCTGTCCAGTTTTTGCTGGGAAGCCGCCAAACAGAAGATGGGTCATGGAGGGGGCAAAAATTATTCCAAGTCCGGCCACGACAAAAAGGGTTACGGCGATGATCGTGATGATATTGTTGGCCAGCCGCCAAGCAGCGCTCTTGTTCTCGCGGTTGTAAAATAATTTGGTAAAGGTTGGGATGAAAGCAGAGGAGAGCGCGCCGGCGATTAACAAACTGTAAACGAAGTCGGGAATTTTAAAGGATGCATAGTAGGCGTCCATAACGAGACCCGCTCCGAAGTAGTGGGCAAAAAGACGATCGCGGACAATGCCGACCAGGCGGCTGAGGAGCGTTGAGAGCCCAATGACCACGGCCGCGCCAGTGATCGTGTGGAACTCGGTGTTGAAAATTTTTTTAAACATGGGCTAGGGGGCTGTGGAGGTGATTATTCCCATCGGGGCATAATTGACGGTAAGTGAAGCAAAACTTGTGCCCGGTTGGGCCCCGGGCTCTCCGATGGCACGGAAAACACCGCCAATGGCTTCGCCACGGGTGAAAGAAAATTGATAGGTTGAGTTGCTGACGCTTTCATCGGAGAGGATATAGCCATTTTTGGTGAG
>JAJYIJ010000013.1 GCA_021790135.1 bacterium
TTCGAGACTTTCTTTGGTTACAGCCAACAATTTTTTAACTTCGTCTGGCACCTCTCCAATCGGGAGGGTCAAGGCCGTATCACTGTAGACGGCACGTTCTTTTTTACGTCGACCAACAGGCCATTGCATGCCAATATCAATACTGAAAATATCACCTTTTTTTAAAATCCTTTTTGAGCTGGGAATGCCATGAACAATTTCATTATTAAGCGAAGCACAAATAGTGGCGGGGAAAGGAGGTTCAGCCAGACTTGTTCGATAGCCTTTAAAAGCGGGGCGACCGCCAGCCTCCAAAATCAAACGCTCGGCCGCCTGGTCAATTTCGGCCGTCGACACCCCAGGCTGGCACAATGTCGCCAACTTATCCAAAATTGCGCCCATCAACGTACCGTTGCGGCGGATGTTTTCGAGATCGACTTTCGGTTTGATATACATACTTATTGAATAGCCTCAACAATGGCTTTCTCAACATCTTGAACCGTCCGCGAGCCATCCACTGTTTTAAGAACGCCTCTTTCTTGATAATAACGGCGAATTGGCAGAAGAGCAACATTACCTTGCTTCATCAAACGATTTTTAACTACCTCAATATTGTCGTCGCTCCGGACTGACAAATCGTGCCCATCTTGGGGGCAACGGCTTTCAGTAGCCGACGCAGGGAAAATGGCGCCACAGCTAGGGCAGACTTTTCGGTGGGTAAGACGATAAAGGGAATCTTCATCAGCTAATGCAATATCAACCACGACCACCTCGGAAAGAAGTTTCCGGGGTTTAAAATAAAGCTCCTCAAAATCGCGCGCCTGCTGTTCCGAACGAACCGCGCCGTCAAATACGATGCCGTTCTTTGTCGCCAGCTCCTTGTCAGCACGACTGAATACTAATTTATAAATTAAATTATCGGACACCAGACCCCCTTGTTTCATGATTGCCCTCGCCTCGTCGACGTCGGTATCATTCCCACTGTTGTCATGTTGAGTAAGCTCGCGCAACAAATCACCGGTTGAAATATGGGCATACCCATATTTTTGGGCCAACTGTTTTGCCTGCGTACCCTTGCCTGATCCGGGTGGACCGATAAAAATAATAATTTTCTTCATAGGCGCGTTTCAGCGTTTCGGTTATTCAGATACTCAACGAGCGTCTTCATGACAGCGTCGCGATCATACACCGTAATCCGATTTTGATCTTTAAGCTGTGTTAGTACTGTAAAAATTTTTTGTTGCGAAATTGTGCCATTCCCATGCCGAGCATGAAGAAGGCTTTCTTGAATTAATTTTTCTCTATCTTCATGGCCGTTTAATGTCGGCACATGGATATAGGTAATCAATTTTTTTATTTCATTCTCGGTGAGTGGATGTTCATCAGTCGGATAGCTGACGGAAGAAAAAAAACCCATACTTACTTTTATTTATTATAAATGTCGCCTAACTAGCCTATCAAAAAACCCTCAAAGAATCAAGGCGGAATGTATTCTTTTTTTGTTACAAAAAAATGCTTCTCGTGAGAAGCATTTTAATTTATGGCAAAAACCTGCAGCAGACTAGACAATATCGTATTCGTGCATCGTAAGTTGTGATTCAATTTGTTTGGCTGTTTCAATCGCCACCGCCACGACGATCAGAATGCTGGTACCACCGATTCGGAAGTTGGCCGAACCAATCGCGCTTTGCACCAAGAGCGGCAAGATGGCAATGGCGCCAAGAAAAATAGCGCCGACCAGGTTAATGCGATTCATGGTCTGATTAAGATATTTTTCCGTTTCTTTGCCAGGGCGAATGCCGGGGACGAAACCACCCTGTTTCTGCAGGTTTTCAGCCACATCCTTGGGGTGAAAAATGATGGCGGTATAAAAATAGGTAAAACCAAATACTAAAATAAAATAGAGAACATCATAAAAAGTTTTGCCCTGGAACAATTGAATGGTGCCAAGAGCAGCGTTGCGCAACCAGACAACATTAGCATGAACAAAAAATTGCGCGATCATTGAGGGGAACAGAAGCAGCGAGATGGCAAAGATGATCGGAATAACGCCGGCCATATTGACCCGGAGAGGCAAATAGGTACTCGCCCCGCCTGACAGACGGTTGCCATGCATCTGTTTGGCATAGCTGACAGGAATATTGCGCTGGCCTTCAGTGATGAAAACGACACCAACGACCGTCAAGAGGGCGGCGACAAGAAAAGCCGCATAGGTGTAGAATTGCGACGGATCATAATTGATGAGCAGCGTATTCAACCCGCTTGGAAGCGAGGCAACGATACCGGCAAAGATTAGAAGCGAAACACCGTTGCCGACTTTTTTCTCGGTAATTAACTCACCAATCCACATTAAGAAAATTGTTCCAGCGGTGATGGTGAACATGATGTCAACCACGCGCAGCGGGGTGAGATTAGAAAGAATGGGGGCCGACGATTGCCCGAGTAAGCGGATCATGCCGTACGACTGCAAAAAAGCGAGTGGTACAGTGAGCCAGCGTGTATAAATGTTGAGTTTTTGTTGTCCCTGTTCACCTTCTTTGCTCAATTCCTCAAAAGACGGAACCACCATGGCGAGCAGTTGGAAAATGATGGAGGCAGTGATATACGGCCCGACACCGAGCATGACGATCGAAAAATTTTGCATCGTACCGCCAGAAAAGATGTTCAGCAAACCTAGCACCTGATTCCCTTGGAGATAATTTCGTAAATTCGCAACATTCACTCCCGGAACCGGAATATGGGCCACCAGACGAAAAATGACTAAGAGACCAACGACAAAAAGGATATTATTACGTATATCCTTTGTCTTCCAGACTGCTAAAACTTTTTCCCACATACATTACTGAGCTTTAGTTTCTTAAAGCCCTCCGTCTTCGCGAGTTTACTTGGCTTGTTCTGGTCATTTGTTTACGTCCTTCACCTCTCCACCGGCAGCTTCAATCTTGGCGCGAGCGCCCTTGGTGCAGGCGACCCCAGAGACAATAATTTTCTTTTTCATTTCACCGGTCGAAAGAATTTTGGCGGAGCGGATATTTTTACTGACAATCCCTTTTTTCTGAAGAGCCTCAAGCGTGACTGTCTCTCCGGCAACGAAGTGCTTTTCAATGTCGGCGAGGTAAACTTCAGCGGCTTTTGTGAGCGGACTCTTGAAACCGCGCAACTTTGGCGTTGATTGCAATAAAAATTTAAAGCCTTTCATCTTCAGACCGCGGCTGCCGCCTGAACGCGCGGTCTGTCCTTTCCCTCCACGCGTCGACATCGTTCCGTGTCCGGAAGCGTTCCCACGTCCAACCCGTTTCGGACGATGTTTTGAACCCTTTACAGCTTTAATACTATGAACTTGCAACATATACTTTTCGAATGTTAATTACTCTTTTATCGGTGCTGCTGTTTTTTCCGCGTCCTTCTCGGCCACCCGTTTGGGACCGGCTGCCACGCGCTTAAAACTTTGCAAAGCCGCAAAGGTGGCTTTGACAACGGCAATCTTATTTTTTGTTTTTCCTAAAATTTTAGCCGACACATTGGGGACGCCCGCTAATTCAAGTACGGAACGCGAAGCACCGCCGGCAATGATACCGGAACCCTTTGGAGCCGGCTTCAACATAATTTTGGCCGCCTTAAATTTCGACAGGACCGTATGCGGAATGGTCTCTTTGACGATTGACACTTTAACAATATGTTTTTTGGCTTGATTCACTGCTTTTTCTACACCGAGCTGCACATCTTTGCCTTTAGCAACGCCGTAACCAACGCGACCGTGGCGATCACCGATGATGACGCAAGCCCGAAAACTGAGATGTTTACCACCTTTGGTAACACGGGTAACACGAGCTAAGTCAAGAATATACTGATCAAATTCGGACTTCTCAGTTTCTTTCCGGCCTCGTTTAAAACCTGGTTTATTCATACGTGCTCAAAAATTAAAAGTGCAAGCCGCCAGCGCGTGCTCCTTCGGCTACTGCCGCCACCCGGCCATGATATTGGTACCCACCGCGATCAAATACTGCCGTGGTGATGCCTTTTGCCGTAGCTTTCTCAGCTAACATTTTACCGAGGAGAAAAGCTGTTGCCACCTTGGCTGACTTCCCCTCCACCTTGACTGGTTTTACTGCTGTACTTTTCGCGTAGCATAACGTTGTGCCATGAACATCATCAACCAACTGCACCGTCATCGCTTTTAATCCACGAAAAACTGATAAGCGGGGCTTCTCGGCCGTGCCACAAAGAACTTTACGCACCCGGGCATGTCGGACAGTGCGCAGAGCTTTTTTAGTTTTAGTAGCCAATCGTTTCATACTGTTTGTTACTTGTTACAAAGGTAAAAAGATTTTTACGCCGCGGCCTTGGCTGCCGTCTTCCCGGCCTTCCGTTTAATCGTTTCATCAATATATTTGATTCCCTTGCCTTTGTAGGGCTCCGGCTTGCGTACCCGACGAATCATCGCCGCCATTTCACCAACGGCTTGTTTATCGATTCCAGAAATGGTAATAATATTTTTCTCGACGACGAAAGAGATGCCAGGAGCGGCTTTAATTTCAATCGGATGCGAGTAGCCAACCTCCAAATTTAAATTCATTCCTTTCAACGAAGCTTTGTAACCAACCCCATTAATCTCCAACTGTTTTTTAAATCCCACCGTCACGCCAGTAATCATATTATTGATCAGACTGGAAAAAGTTCCCCACAAAGCACGATCGCGTTTATTATCAGCATTCGCGACTTGGGTTGTCACCTTTCCGCCGTCAATAACGACGGTGATGTGCGGGTGCAACGTCTGTTTGAGTTCGCCTTTTGGCCCTTTTATTGAGAGCTGATTTTCTTTGACCTCGGCGCTCACACCAGCGGGTAACATTCTTATTTTTTTACCAATACGTGACATACAATTTTATTTTCAGATTTATGATGCTTTTCCGTTCTTTCTTTAATAAATTTCGCACAGCAGTTCGCCGCCCACTTTTGCCGCCCGTGCCTCTTTATCCGTCAACAATCCTTTCGGCGTAGATAAAATGGCAATGCCTAGCCCATTCAATACACTGCTAATTTCATCACTTTTAACATAGCGACGGTGGCCTGGTCGACTCATTCGTTCAAGATGCCGCAGGGTGGCCTGGCCGCCGGTATAGTCAAGACTCACCACGATAAAGGGAGGTTTTGTCTTGCTCTCTTCCACTTTGGCCAAGTAGCCTTCGCGGACTAAAATGGAGGCGATACCAAATTTTAATTTCGAAAAAGGAATGCTCACCTCTTTTTTATGCACCAAAACCGCATTGCGAATTCTGGTTAACATGTCAGCGATTGGATCAGTCATCATAAAATGTATAAAATGAAACGGTTAAGGATTACCAACTGGCCTTGCGGACTCCCGGGATGCGCCCTTCATTCGCCAATTCACGGAAACAAATTCGGCATAAATTAAACCGGCGCATAAATCCATGTTTCCGTCCGCATTTCCAACACCGTCGAACGATTCGAGTAGAAAATTTCGGTTTGCGGTTTGATTTAGCAATTTGTCCTTGAGTAGCCATACTTTAAAAACACGTAGTTACGATTATTCTATTTAACAAAGGGGAAACCAAGCTCGGCCAAAAGCGCCTTGCCCTGTTCCTTATTTTTAGCAGTTGTGTTGATAATTACTTGTAAGCCATGCACTTTATTGAGCTCTTCCATCTTGACTTCTGGAAAAGCGACATTTTCCTTAAAACCGACGGTAAAATTTCCCTGACTATCAAAACCTTTGTCGGAAAGACCGTGAAAATCACGCACACGCGGGAATGTCACTTTGATTAATTTTTCCAGAAAATGATACATCCTGGGTCCGCGAAGCGTCACCGCGACGCCGATTTCTTGACCCTGACGAATTTTAAAATTCGAAATCGCTTTTTTCGCTTTGGTGCGGACAGGTTTCTGTCCAGTGATCCGAGTCAAGTTCTTTTCAACCATGTCGATAAAATTAGCTTCTTTGACAAAACGGCCAATACCGGCGTTGACGACAATTTTCGTTACCTTCGGCACTTGCATCACATTCTTGAAGTCAAGCTTCTGACGCAAAGCGGGCACAACTTCTTTTTTATATTTTTCGTACAGTGTCATACTATTTAATCAATAGTTTGTTCACAACTTTTGCATTGCCGAACTTTTTTATCGGCCAGGATCGCATACCCCACCCGCGTTGGTTTCTGGCATTTCGGGCAGATAAGCATGACGCGACTAGCTGGAAAAGGAGCGAACAAGGCAATTATTTGTCCCTTTTCACTTTGGCTTCGAGCGCGCAAATGTTTCTTGATCTGATTAATGCCTTCAACGACGATCTTGCCTTCCCGAGGGAAAACCTGGGTTACTTTGCCAGACCGGCCTTTTTCTTTGCCGCTCAACACTTTTACTTGGTCATTCACTTTTATTTTCATACAATCTTATGATGTGAAATTTTCAGGTTTACACGACTTCCGGCGCCAGAGAAATGATTTTCTGGAAACCCTTCACGCGTAATTCGCGCGCGATCGGTCCAAAAATACGAGAACCCTTTGGTTCTTTGGTGGCGCGCTCAATAATAACGGCAGCGTTCTCATCAAAACGAATATAGGTTCCATCCGGTCGACGCATCTCTTTGCGCTGGCGGACAATAACGGCGTGCACCACGTCACTTTTCTTGACGAGACCACGCGGAGCCGCTTCTTTGACGACACAGGTAATAACATCACCAAGCCGGGCGTAGCGTTTCTTGTAGCCATCCAGAATTCGAATACATTGTAATTTTTTGGCGCCCGTATTATCGGCGACCACGAGCATTGCGCGATGTTGAATCATATTCTCGTATTATTTGCTGGCAACTAATTGCCATCGTTTCGTTTTTGACAAAGGACGACACTCAATAAATGTAACCTTTTCGCCGACTTTGGCGACACCTTTTTCATCATGAACGTGGTATTTTCGACTCACGACGTACTTTTTCTGATATTTTTCATTCATTTTCATTGTATCAACACGAACCGTAATAGTTTTCGGGCTGGCAGCAGCAACGACAATGCCGATAAAGGTTCGATACGTTTTTTGTTTTGCGGTTGTCATACGCAGTTATTCGAAAATTAATTTTTGGTCTGTTCCGCTTGCCGGATAGCGGTCTGAATACGAGCAATGCTCCGGCGTGCCTCTTTAATTTTGTGCACCTGCGTCAGCTGTTTGCCGGCAACCTGCACACGCGAGGTGTGCAATTTCCCCTGTTCTTCTGCGAGCAGGCTTTGCAGCTCTTTCGCGCTTTTATTTTTCACTTCAGCGAATTCCATACATTATTTAATTTTTTCGATAAAGTGCGTCTTGACGCCAAATTTATAACCAGCCATTTTCATCGCCTCTTGGGCTGAGCTGCGAGTCACCCCTACCATTTCGAACAGGATGGTGCCCGGCTTAACCACGGCCACATAATGATCAGGAGCGCCCTTTCCACCACCCATTGGCGTCTCGTTCCCTTTTTTTGTCACCGGTTTATCGGGGAAAATCCGAATCCATACCTTGCCGCCTTTTCGGACATAACGTGTCAACACACGGCGAGCCGCCTCAATCTGCCGGCTTGTCACCCAACCATGATCGTCGCTTTTAAGGCCGAATTCGCCAAAATCAAGAGAATTTATCCGTGTTGCCACGCCTTTTTGGCGACGGCGGCCTTTGTGCCATTTGCGATGTTGTACTTTTTTAGGTAATAACATACTCTGAATGCCCAATTTCTAATTGTTTTTCAATTTGCTCCCTGCCGCAGCCCGCGGATGAAATGACGTCCGTCGTTGGGGAGCCTCTGCTTCATCTTCTTTTTTTTCAAATTTATCTTTGTAGCCAAACACTTCGCCACTATAAATCCACACCTTGATGCCAATTTTTCCCTGCATCGTGTGTGCTTCAGCTAAGGCGTAATCAACATTGCTGCGCAATGTAATAAGCGACATTTTACCGGCAGCCAATTTTTCTCGCCGGGCAATTTCGACCCCATTCAGACGGCCGGCCATACTCACTTTAATTCCCTGAGCGCCGGCAGCCATCACCTTTTCAATTGTCTGCTTCATGACGCGACGAAATGGCAAGCGCTTTTCAATTTCCTGCGCCATATTCTGCGCCACGATTTTTGCCGACAAGGCTGGTTGGTTCACTGGCTGAATGTGTAATTTAACTTTGGTTTTGTATTGTAAAATTTTTCTTTCAATATATTTTCGCAATTCTTCTAAGCCTTGGCCGCCACGACCAATCACCACGCCCGGTTTTCCAGCTAAAATCGTAACGGATAACTCTTTCGGCGTCCGTTCGATGCTGATTGCGTCAAGACTAGCCTCTTTTAATTTTTTCTCTAAAAACGAACGAATTAAAACTTCCTGCCGTAAAAAATTCGGTAATTGTTCCTTTTTGGCAAACCAGCGCGAATCCCAAGGAAAGATAACTGGCGTGCGATGAATTTTCGGATGGACTTTGTGACCCATAGGTTCAATTATTTAGTTTTGCTCTTTTTCTTTGTTTTGGACAAGGCTTCGAGCACAAGACTGACGTGCGCCGTGCGCTCACGCACCGGAGTGGCCCGACCATGAGCCTTTGGTGTAAATCGTTTCAACACCGGACCGCCATCAACTACAATTATTTTAATATACAATTCTTCCGCGGGTAAAGAAAAATTATTCTTGGCGTTTGCCACGGCTGATTGCAGTAATTTCAATAGCAAGCGTGCCTGTTTTTTATTCATGAGAGATAAACTTTCCATCGCTCGCACCACTTTTTTGCCGCGAATAAAATCTGCCAGCAAACGGAGTTTACGTGGGCTTGTACGAACGTATCGCAATTTTGCCGTTACCTGTTGACTCATATATATACTATTTCAAAGGCAATTATTTTTTAGCCGGTGCGGCGGCAACAGCCGCCTTTGCTTCCTGCTCTTTCTGCATCTTGCCGCCATGACGAACAAACTTACGGGTTGGGGCCATTTCACCAAGGCGGTGGCCGACCATATTTTCTTCACACAGAACGGAAATAAAATCTTTGCCATTATGGACTAAAAAGGTAATCCCAACCATTTCCGGAGAAATGACGCAGGCGCGTGACCAGGTTTTGATCGGAGTGCGTTTACCACTCGCGCGGACCGCCGCTACTTTTTTGAGAATGCGCGGGTCAACGTAGGGACCTTTTTTTAAACTTCGTGACATAGACAATAGTAATTAATGGCAGACGGATTATTTTTTATTTTTGGAGCGTCGCGAGCTGATTATAAATTTGTTGCTCCACTTCTGTGGCTGGCGTGTTCGCACACCGCGGGCGGCTTTGCCATACACAGTCCGAGGGCCGCGTTTCTGACCAATCGGACTATGGCCCTCACCACCACCGTGCGGATGGTCAACCGGATTCATATTCTTGCCTTTTACCGTCGGTTTAATCCCGCGATGACGCATGCGACCCGCCTTACCCCAACGAATCAAGCGACGATCAGGATTAGATAAAACGCCAACGGTGGCTAAGCAATCTTTAATAACAGCACGGACTTCACCAGAGGGTAAACGAATTTGAGCATAATTACCCTCGACGCTAATGAGCTGAGCTGAGAGACCAGCACCACGCGCCAATTGCCCTCCCTTTCCTGGGGTTAATTCGACATTAAAAATGAACAGACCAAGTGGAATATATTTCAAGGGCAAACGGTTGCCTGCTTTCGCCTCGATGGCTTTATCGGACGAGACTATGGTAGCACCCACATTTATACCTTCCGGTGCCAAAACATAGGCTTTGGCGCCATCGGTATACTCAATCAAAGCAATCCGAGCGCCGCGGTTTGGATCATATTCAATCGCCTTTACAATGGCGGGCAAATCAAATTTTTGTTGTTTAAAATCAATTAACCGATATAACTTTTTAGCACCGCCGCTCTTATGACGGACGGTGATAATTCCCTGATTGTTACGGCCTGACTTAGGACGCAATACTGTAACTAAACTTTTTTCCGGTTTGAATTTTGTAATGTCCCGAAAAGCATCAACACTTTATTGACGACGGCCCGGGCTGGTTGGTTTGTATACGGTAATCGGCATACTTACACACCTTCATGTAGTGCGATTGATTCGCCCGCTTTGAGCGTGACAATCGCTTTTTTGAAATCACTGTGACGACCATTGTTCCGACCATAACGGACGGCATGTCCGGACACATTGATCGTATTCACAGCTACGGCTTCAACCTGATACAATTTTTTAACAGCGGCTTTAATTTCAGCTTTCGTCGCTTTGGTCGCTACAATAAAACTATATTTATTCCCACTCTGCATTACAGCGCCTTTTTCTGTCACCAACGGTTTGATTATCGTAGAATAGGCGCGTCCAGCTGGAATTTCTCTCAGAGCGCGAACAATTTTGGCCATTCCCTTTGTCGCCGCCTGCTCTTTTTTTTCTTTAGTAAAAATACCCATATACTGATTATTTAGCAAAAGTACTCTCTATTTTCTTCAAACCTTCCAGACTGGTAATGATAGCCTGCTTGCGGAGCAGATCAACAACATTGACATCTTCGGCCCGCATCGTCTCGACTGTCCCCAGATTACGTGTCACACGAAGCAAGTTAGCATCTTTAGCGGCCGACAGCACCAAAAAATTTTTTTGTTTCAATGGCATTGCTTTCAAAAAAGCCGCAAATAATTTTGTTTTCGGTTCGTCGAAAGAAAAAGAGTCGACAACATAGAGTGCTCCATTCTGCGCCTTGTCGCTCAGGCACATCCGAATAGCACCGCGACGTTTTTGTTTATTGATTTTTGTTCGGTAATTTCGTTCCGTAAGCGGACCAAAGGCCACACCGCCGCCTTTCCAGATCGGAGAACGGATTGAACCATGCCGAGCACGGCCAGTGCCTTTCTGTTGCCAAGGTTTCTTGCCGCCGCCGCTTACTTCGCCGCGATTTTTTGTGTCTGCCCACGGCTGACGACGGTTATTGGTTTGTGCCACGAAAACTTCGTGGACAACCTCCGGCTTTACGGCCACGTTGAAAATAGCCTCATTTAATTCGACTTCCTGAACTTCCTTACCGGCTGTATTGTAAACTTTAGTTTTCATAACGTTTCAAACTAACTTTTTTGCGTTTCGTCCGCTTTCGTTTCTGCCACGACGGGTTCAGCAACCGCTTCCGCCTGTGGGACGATTTTTTTACTAACTTTTAAAGTACCCTCTGCGCTGATCATAAGAAAAGCATTTCGTCCGCCCGGGACCGCTCCTTTGATTAGGAGTTCATTTGTTTCGGGGTGTACTTCGACAATTTTTAAATTCTTGACGGTCACACGATCGCCTCCCATTCGACCGGCCATGCGCATGCCTTTGAATACGCGCTGCACGCCGCCGGCTCCAAGCGAACCAGGAGCGCGGAGATCATGCTTATGACCATGACTTTTAGGAGCGCCTTTGAAATGGTGCCGCTTTACGACGCCGGCGTATCCCTTTCCTTTTGATGTTCCCACCACTGTCACTGTATCACCCGGCACAAAGGTTTCGACGGTTATCGTGTCCCCCCGCTCGATTCCATCAATTTTTTCAATACCGAAATCGCGTAAAAATTTTACTGCCTGCAAACCTTTCAAGTGGCCGGCTTCGGGTCTATTCAAGCGAAAATCACGCTTGTTTTCAAAGCCAATTTGCAAAGCAATGGCATTTTCTTTTTTTCCATCCTTTACTTGTACTACTTGACATGGACCAGCTGTAACGCGCGTTACCGGCACCACCGTGCCGTCCGCAGCAAAGATCTGCGTCATGTCAAGTTTTTTCCCTAAAATGAATTTCATACCTTTCGCTTGTTCAAGAAGGAACTCATAAAGGAACATCCAGCATCTTCGGATGTTCGCCTACGAATAGTTGACTTCTGAAGAACACTTAGTAAACTTCTAGTGATAAAAAAACTAGAAGCGTGGCCTGTCGTTGTTTCTAAACAACCTGTCGCGCTTCTAGCCCTTCAGTCCGCCTTTTGGCGGATTCATCGCAGCCAGTACCTTAGAATGGCTTTTTTCAACAAATTTTCAATAATTTTTCTCCAGTTATCTGCCTTCCCTAATAAATGTTTTCTCTTTTTGCTTTAGTATTCCGTAAAGAGATCTTATTTAAGCGGGAACTGATAACTTTTACGTGGCCCTAGTGTACACGATTATTTTTTCCCTGTCAAGAGCGTATACTCTACATTTTTATCTCAATATCCACACCAGCCGGAAGACTCAAACTCATGAGCGCATCAATACACTTCGGCGTGGCATTAAATATATCTAATAACCGTTTGTGAACGCGCATTTCGAACTGCTCGCGGGCATTCTTATGAACAAATGTCGAACGGTTAACCGTAAAACGAATTTTTTCCGTTGGCAGCGGTACCGGACCAACGACTTTCGCTTCATGGCGCTCGGCAGTTTCCACGATGGTCTTGGTGGCTTGGTCAATAATACGGCTGTCGTACGCACGAATTTTAATGCGAATACGGCCGGTTGTTTCTTCCTTGGTTTTTGTTTTTACTTTTTCAGTTGTAGTTTTAGCAGTGGGCATAAAGAGCTAACAAAGAACAAATTCGTAGGGGCCAGGCATTGCCTGACCCCTACGCTTGATTTTATTTATCTATTTTCGTGACGACACCGGCTCCAACCGTTCGACCGCCTTCGCGGATAGCGAAGTTCATTTTTTCTTCCATCGCAACAGGAGTGATCAGTTTCACTTTAAAGGTGATGGTGTCACCTGGCATAACCATCTCGACACCAGCCGGCAGTTCAACTTCACCAGTCACATCCGTTGTTCGAATGTAGAACTGAGGCTTGTAACCTTTGAAGAACGGCTTGTGGCGGCCACCTTCGTCTTTGGTCAAAACATACACCTCGGCCTCAAACTCAGTGTGGGGTTTCACGCTGCCAGGCTTGGCCAAAACCATGCCACGTTCCACTTCCTCTTTCTTTGTGCCACGAAGCAAGATACCGGCGTTATCACCAGCCTGACCTTCTTTCAAAGATTTATTGAACATCTCAATGCCGGTAACGACTGTCTTCATGGGCTCTTCGCGCAAACCAACAATTTCAACTTCATCATTCAGTTTGACGACGCCACGTTCAATACGACCGGTAACGACCGTACCACGACCTTCAATGGAGAACACATCTTCGATCGGCATAAGGAACGGTTTGTCAATGGCACGAACCGGTTCTGGGATATATTCATCAACGGCGTTCATGAGATCTAAAACTGGCTTAGCCGCCGTCTCATCGCTTGGGTTTTGCAGAGCTTTGAGGGCAGAACCACGAATAATGGGGGCTTTGTCACCAGGGAAATGATATTTGGTAAGCAGATCACGAACTTCAGCCTCGACGAGGTCGATCAGTTCTGGGTCGCTAACCATGTCGCATTTATTAAGGAAAACGACGATATAGGGAACGCCAACCTGATGCGCGAGCAGAATGTGTTCGCGGGTCTGCGGCATTGGACCATCAGCTGCCGAAACGACAAGGATAGCACCGTCCATTTGGGCCGCGCCGGTAATCATGTTTTTGACATAGTCGGCGTGTCCTGGACAGTCAACGTGCGCATAGTGGCGCTTGTCCGTTTCATACTCGACGTGAGCGGTCGAAATGGTAATACCGCGAGCTTTTGACTCGGGTGCTTTGTCCAGATCATCAACGCCTTTTTGTTGGGCGCTTTTACCATGAGCCCCTAACACTGCCAAAATGGCCGCCGTAAGGGTGGTCTTACCATGGTCGACGTGACCGATGGTTCCGATATTTACGTGTGGCTTGCTACGTACAAATTCAGCCATACGATAGTTTGATTCGCAGCACTCAGGCGAGTGGTCGCCAAAAGTTTTTTATTCCAGCCGCTGTTTTAAATTATTATAAAAAATGCACGCTCACCCTAATAGTAGGATAAGCGTGCTAATTATAACAGGTTAGCCAAAATTGTGCAAGTGGTAAGGTGTGGACAAGCCTGCATTTTTTCGTTCTTATTTCCCTTTCCCATGTCCGGAGTTGTTCCATTACATTTTTTTCGTGTCCGCCTGCTGTTCTTTCTCCGCAGCAGTTTGACCCTTTGGCACGTATCTAGCCTTGTCAGGATCATATTCCATGCGGCCTGAGTGCTCTGTGTGAGGAGTTCCTTCAGACATATGCATTATGTAGTTAAATATAAAATACTTTTCTTTTATTATAACAAATCGTATCTTCGTCATCAACTACTTATTACTGAACCGGGAACCACACAACACACTAACGGCGATTCTATACGATTTATTGTTTTAAGGTTAATGGTTCTTCATTCAATCGGTTCAAGATAAAACTTTTCCTCTTCTTCTTCATTTGGCACATCAGCCAAACTTTCTTCACTCTCCAAGGCGGGAGAGTTCAATTTGTCCCACGCACCACTGAAATCTAGTGGCTCTAGACCATCATTTTTATTTTTTTCACCGGGGGCAGAGACCGGCATCGCTGTTTCGAAATTCGTCTCCTCGTCGGGGCTATAATCTCTAAAAGTCTCTTCCGGTGGAACATCGGGTGTGCTGACGCCAGTATCACCTGAATTGCTCGGCGGCAGAGCCGGGGTCTTTTTTCTCTGACTGCTGTCACCGTCAAGCAATGATTCGTAATCATCGCTGCTCATCAAAACGAAAACATTATCACTTCCAGGATCAAACACCATTGCCTTGTCGCCCGTCCGACGCATAAGGCCAAGCGCTTTATTAAGATGTTCTGAGTTCATACAATTTTCATGCTTTCTATTTTTGACACTATAATATAAAGCGCCTTGCTTTTTGTCAAACATTCATAAATGATATATATTCTTCGTCTATAAAAAAACACCCTGATTCCACATCAGGGTGTTTAATGTCAACAAGATTATTTTTGTTTCCCAGTAATAATTTGCTGCGCGACATTATTCGGGACGTCGGCGTAATGATCGAATTCCATGCTCGACGAAGCGCGCCCCTGGGTGAGCGAACGTAAGTTCGTTACGTAGCCAAACATTGAAGCCAAGGGAACCA
>JAJYIJ010000014.1:0-4291 GCA_021790135.1 bacterium
ACCAATTTTTTACAATAATTTTTGCAGAAATCGGCAATACAACTGTACCGTTATTTTTTAGTGTTCCTTTGCCCAACCAGGAAGCCTTCAAGCTAGTCCACGGCACCGACCAATTTCTAATCTCGAGTGACTCCCGTACTGTACCAGCAACATTTATTGAGAGCAGAGCTACCGCGGCCGGTGCTATTGCTACAGCACCCCCGCCAGTTGAAGACAGTTGAAAAGACAGTCCGACATTGTGTGTTCCAGGATAGGTGTCAGATGGGATGGCAATAGAAAAATATACTGATTTTGTTTGACCAGGAGGAATGGAAACTGAGGGGACATCTGCTTTAACCCACATCTCAGCCTCGTCAAAACCCTTTCCGAACAATGGCCGGCCATGCGAATCCTCACGCACGCCAACAACTGAAACAATAAACGATTCGGGGATCGAATCATCATTTTTAATTTGAATATTTACAACCTGACTGTCGCCTGGATTAATTGCGACGTTTCCGCTTATCGGCGTAATAGTAAACGCTGCGCTTGGCGAAACAAAAAAGAGAGAGCTAAAGAGGATGCTGCAGAAAAACAAAAATTTTCTGAGAACTGGCATATTCTAAATATTTGCCGAAGCAGTTAAGACAATACTTTGCGAAAATGTCGAGGCATTATAATCGCCGCTGCCAAGCGCTGCTTTAAAAGTAAGTGTCGTATTGTCGCCTGTTACCGGCGAGCTGGCCGACGCGACGAGAATTGGGCCCACTGCCTGTTCGCCGCTGAACGCACTATCTATGCCACTGGCAGAAAAACCATACCCTTCGGTACCCGTTGTCACCGTGTTCGGCGGGACGATCGAAGCCAACGGCATTGAACCGGCACTCGTTATGGAAAGACTGTAACCAGTATCAGAATCGGTGCTGACAGCCACCGTAACTGACGCTGTATTGACAGCACTCGGGCTCAAAGTACCTAAGTCTACCGAACCATTGTTACTGACTGAAACGCTTAAAGAACCGCGGCTCATGGCTTGGAAGCCTCCTTCAATCGTATAGCTAGTGCTTGAGACAGTTGCTGCCGAGGTTTCACCCAGCGTATCGCTGAGAGAATTCGTCGTGCTGCTGCTAAAATTTCCTCCATTTACGCCAATGCTATCCGAGTAAATTTCATAGTTACTTGAGGTCATATCTCCCTTCGCCCGGCTAACAAAACCCAACGTTATTAAGACAATAAGTAAAATATAAAATTTTTTCATAAACCAATGTTGCGTAGGCTTCACAATTATACACTTTTTTTGTTGCGTTGAAAAATATTTTTTCATACCGTGTGCATCTTACCACTGTATTATTCGGCACAGCTCATCAGCCTGTCTTGGATAATTTTTTTCTAATTTAGCCATTTTTTCAATGTGCAGATTTCATTATGATAGCTTATTATTTAAATGTCAATTTTTTTTATACTATTTTTGTATTTTTTTATAAAATTCTTGACAATTATTGTATATAAATGATATAAATTATTTTGACAATTATGAAAAAAATAACTGCCTTAAAACAACTCGGACTTAACTCATCTGAAATTTCGGTATATTTATGGTTGCTCGAAAATGGACAATCAACACCGCCAATTGTTTCACGTGAAACAAAAATTGCCCGCACTAACTGTTATCATATTCTTGATTCTCTCACGGGAAAGGGGCTAATTTATAAAACTCAAGAAAAAAAATTTTTTACTTATACAGCCTCTTCGCCAGCTTCACTCATTGACTTAATGGAGCAAAAAAAAGAGTTAGCAAAAAAAATTCTACCTGATCTTGAAGGGCTTTATTCTTTTGTTAAAAATAAGCCAAAAATTACCTATTTTGACAATTTTAACGAAATTAAGGTGGTCTTGTTGAGTTCACTATCAACAAAAACAATTTTAATTTTTGGATTACTCGATTCGTTAAAAATGGCTGACCCGGATTTTCATCTTATGTACTTAACAAAACTACAGGAGAATGAAATAAATTCTACGATTATAAACTCAAATGATGAGACCGCCATTATCTGCTGGGAAAACAGAACAGCTTTCATTAATTTAAAAGGGTCTCCATTTTGCACTCTCATAGACAACAGTGGAATTACTACTAGCTTGCGGCAGCTGGCAAAACAAAATGTTTCACGTGAAACATAACCATAATACACTAGGAGTTAATCACCTTTTTTTAATTACTTAATGGTGGTAATTGTATACAATATTGTAGACAATTATTCACATTATTCTATTTTTATCCCCAAATTTATCCACATGTATGAACTACAATATTATGTTCCGCCACCCTGAGCCCTGACGTAAGGTCGAGATGAAGGCTCTAAGTAAAAGTATTTATAAAAAAAATTCTAACAACAAAAAATCCACTATTTTAGTGGACTTGTGGACCTAGGCAGAATCGAACTGCCGTCTGAGCAATGCGAATGCTCCGTACTACCACTATACGATAGGCCCTAGTGAGCAATAAATGAAACTGAACTTTCATTTTTGCAATCGGCGGGCCTATACTTACGTATAGACCCTTCCTTTTCCTGTGCCCCCAGCACGAATCGAACGCGCATCTCTCCCTTAGGACGGGACTGTTCTATCCGTTGAACTATGAGGGCGGGGGTAAAGTAGGCGTATTTTACTTTATCTATGCTGGCTTGGCAAGGGCAAGCTGAATTAAAAAATATCCACACCAGCTATTTCCAGTGATGCGGAAACTGTGTATAGTGTATTATAAAGGAAAATTTAATTCGAGAGGGGGTGAATGACTATGCAGGGGAATAAAGGATTACATGTCGTTTCTTTCGTACTGCTCATTATTGGCGGTCTCAACTGGTTAATTCAGGGCGTATTTATGTGGGACATCGGGCAGTTGTTTGGCGGCATGGGAAGTATCATCACGCGTATAATCTATGTACTCGTCGGCTTAGCAGCATTATATATTTTGGCGACACATAAATCATACTGTAAGTTCTGCGCAAATAAACCACAAATATAGATTTATTTTAAAATCTATTATTGACTTGGGCACCAGGCTTGTCTGCCCAAAATAATGGCCTTAGTCAGTCGACAGGAGGTCATTATTTTTTCCACGCTCGTTCGAAAAGAATTTTTAGAAAATCCGCAAAAGTTTGGCTTTGAATTTCAAACGCGACATTTTCATCGGATTGAGAAAGCATCATAATAACTTTGTCGTCAAAAACAACAATTTCTCCGGCCGTTGAATATTCCTTTTTATCCTCGATCCAGTTGTATTCCGTACAGTTTTGCAGTTTTTTCTTTCCAGAATAAGTTTTTTTGTACCAGGTCAGTGCCGCTTCATTTTTTATCGAAATAACTTTTTCTTTGATGCCACGGCGGGCACGTTCCGTAGCTTGGCGGGTACCCACTTCATCAAAAATATCCGCGTAACGTTTCAAGTTTAAAACAGACAACACGGTACTTTTGGCCTCCAAAACGTCGGTGTAAAGTTTTTCCATTTGTTCTTTGCCGGAGGCAAACTTAATCGTTGGTTTAAGTTCCGTTTTATAAAGCGATTGTAAATCCGGAAGCATTTGCTGAAAATTTTCGAGTCGCTGGTCCGCCTGGTGTTTTTTATTTTCTAAAAATTGTTTTAGGCGAGTGGGCGATTCCGCAATGTACATTTTTTTCTTAGTGGTGGTTGAGCGGCTCGCGACCCCATATAGGCAAAGCCGCTCCAAAATATCATAGCCGGTGGTGCGGTTAAGGGCGGCTTTCTGGCTGATCTCAGTGACCGTGCCTTTGCCAAGCTCGAGTAGCGCCAAATACACGGCGGCTTCATTAGTATTTAGTCCAAGTGTTTTAATGTTTTCTGAGTTGATGATTGCCATACAATGTTAGTATATTGGATTTTAAACAAAATGTCAAATCATTTAGACAAATATTTTGAAAATTAAATAAAATGGCTAAATCAAGCAGAAAATTTCATACATTTTAAGCAATTCTATTTGACAAAATATTAGTTTCATTTGACGCATGAAAGCTTCTCGTCCACTGCATTTCTTTTAAAGAACGGCATGGTCACCATTTTTTTATTTGTTTTATTCCTGAAGCAATGCTAGAATCAATTAACTCTTCTTTTAAAAAATCTACCTTATGGAAACGATACTTCTTATTATTATCGCGGTATTATTTGTAATTATTTTAACTGGACTCTATTTTTTGGCCAAAAAACTTTCCACACCGAAAGTCAAAGAAGATAATGGCCAATTTTTGATGATGCAGCAACAACTACAGGAACTATCGCGGCTAATGGACCAAAAAATTT
>JAJYIJ010000014.1:4301-14700 GCA_021790135.1 bacterium
ACAAAACAGTGCAGTCGCAGTTTGGGCAGAGCATGAAAGTGATCACAGATGTGACGGAGCGATTGACCAAACTCGACGAAACCAACCGGCAAGTGATGGGCTTCACGGAACAATTGGAGAGTCTCCAGCAGACTTTACAAAACCCCAAACATCGTGGCATTCTTGGCGAATATTATTTGGAAAACGTTTTAAAAAACGTGCTGCCGCCGGGCGGTTATCAGATGCAGTATAAATTTCCGGACGGGGATATTGTTGATGCGGCCATCATTATTAAAGATAAAATTATTCCGGTAGATTCGAAGTTTAGTTTGGAAAATTACAACCGTGCGGTCGAAGAAACCGATCCCGACCGAAAAGCTGAATATGAAGCGACCTTTAAACGTGACTTGAAAAACCGTATTGACGAGACGAGCAAGTATATCAAGCCTAAAGAAAATACGATGGATTTCGCTTTTATGTTTATTCCGGCAGAGGGCATCTATTATGACCTGTTGATTAACAAGGTGGGGGCGATCAAACTGAACACTAACGATTTGATTGAGTATGCCTTCAAGGAAAAGCATGTGATCATCGTGTCCCCGACGTCCTTCTTAGCTTATTTGCAAACCGTAATGCAGGGCCTGCGCGCGCTGCAAATTGAAGAATCGGCCAAAGAGATTCGCAAACGGGTAGAAGAACTGGGCAAACATTTGAGCGCCTACGACGAGTACTTTAAAAAAATCGGCAACAACTTGTCGACAACCGTAAACAGTTATAACGCGGCATATAAAGAATTGAACAAAATCGACAAGGATGTCACAAAAATTACGGGTTCCAGTCGTACTATCGAACCAACACTGATCGAGAAACCGCAGTTGGAAGAATAATACTATTTTACTTCCTGAAAATGACCATTTTTGACGAGATACGCAGTGTAGATACTACCGGCACGATCGCCATCAGAAGAAAAGCCAACTTGACCACTGGCGCCGTTTAATCGAATGCCCAATAATGCATTTCTGACTTGTTCAACATTGGCCGCATCCTTCGCCTCGCCAAGGGCTTTCGCCAAAGCTACTACACCATCATAGGCGTACATGCTGTAGGCGGATGGCGCCTCAGCATACGTCGCTTGAAAAGCCTGGCTAAAGCCAGCATAATCAACCTGTGGGGGCATAAAACTGACATAGATTCCTTCAGCGGCAGCGCCACTATCGCTGAGCATTTTTTCGTCTTTAAAGGTTTCTGAGGTAATAATAGTCACCGGTACCTGCAGTTCTTTAATTTGTTTAAGAATATAAGGATATTCGGAGTGAGCTACAACTACCAAGGTATCGGCACCGGAGGCTTTTATTTTTGTCAATTGTGTCCGCACATCAGTATCATTTTCATTAAAAAATTCATTATCGACATGCGGGACGTTACTATCTTGATCAATAATTTTCTGAATACCACGGCCATAGGCATCGTTTAAATACAAACCGGCGACTTTCTTACTTTTAATGGTATTGTCGATAAGATTGTTCATTTCCACCGCCTGATAGGCGTCGGATGGAACTGTCCGAAAGATATATTTACCGACATCAGTCAAACCAGGTGACGACCCGAGCGTGATCATGAGAAGCCGTCCATTATTTTCAGCCAACGGAGCGACGACGGACGCAACGCCGCTGCTTTCGGCGGAAAGAATATAATTGAGATTATCAATATGTATTAATTTATTCATGGCCGTAGCGGCAGTGGTCGCATTACTAACGTCATCTTCAGTGACTAATTGCAAAGGACGACCATTAATACCCCCATCATCATTTATTTTTTTGATAGCCAACTCGGCCGCTTGAAGCATTGGAACGCCATAGCTAGCATATTCGCCACTAAAGTGTCCGATCATCCCCAATTGAATGGGTGCAACTGAGGTGGCAGCTCGGCTGGGAAATTTATTCCGATATAGCGATGTTCCAACTACGCCAATAATGGCGATGACCCCAACCCATCCCAAAAAATGTTGCCAGTGAAACGACTTTTTATTGTTCATACGGCTCAAATTTAAAATTATTTTTAATAAAAATCTATGGTATCATTCGACAATAAATAGTCAATAATATTTACAATTTTTTATTAAATTTTTAGCTCAGTTGACAATAAATTAATATTGATTTACAATCATTGTAAATAATTTTTACAACAAGCTATGTTACGGGAACTCATGGAAAATTTTTATTTTACGGAACGAGAAGCAAAAGTATACTTAGCGGCGCTGGAGGCGGGGCGCAGTCGCGTCAGCTTTATTGCCAAAAAAGCGGAATTGAATCGGATTACTACATACGAAATATTAAAGCGCTTGGCGGGACGGGGTGCGGTCCACAGCGCCACCTATGGGGGCATCCTTAGTTTTATTGCTGTCGAGCCGGAACTGTTGGTGCAAAAAATGTCTAGCCGACTGACGGTGGCCGAGCGTCTTATCCCCGAGTTATCACTCCTCAACCGCTCTAAAAATTCTAAACCAGCGATTTCCTTTTATGAGGGAACAGAGGGCCTGCGGACGCTTTATGAAGACACACTGACAAGCAAAGAAAAAATAATTTACAATATTGCGAACCCCTTTAATTTATCAAAAAATATTGGTACTGATTTTTTGAATCAGTATATTACCAAACGGGTGCGTCGAAAAATTCTCGTTAAGGTTCTTTTGCCCTATACTCCTCATACCAAACACTATCGGCAAGAAGTTAAAAAAAATTGGCGCGAAGTGCGTTTTTTTGATCCGGTTCGTTACGATATCCCCAATGAGATATTAATATATGACACAAAGGTCGTTTTGCTTTCTTTTTCTTCTTTAATCGGAGTACAGGTTACAGACGGCGAGATTTCCCGTTCGATGCAGATGCTTTGGCAGATGCTTTGGGACACAGCCAACTATAAAAATTTTATGACTTTTACGCGTGCAAACACAAAGTAATATTGACAATTTCAATTTTTTGCGTTAAAATGTTGTAACAAATTACCAAACGCTCTCAGTTGGAATTTGTCTTTTGAATCTAACTTTATAGTATGCCTAATAAAGCGAATGCTGCCAAAGCGCTGCGCCAAACCAAAAAACGTACTGTTGCCAATCTCAAACGTAAAGAAGCTTTTAAAGCAGCCATCAAAACGACCCTTCGTACAAAAACTGCAACCGAGGCCTTGAAACTTGCAATCCAAGCGCAAAAAGCCCTGGACAAAGCGGCAAAGGCGGGAACAATCAAAAAAAATACGGCCGCTCGAAAATTGTCGCGCTTGATGAAAAAAGTCAATGCGCTGAAGAAAAAATAGATGTCAATCTAGATCTTGGCAACAAAACTATCAACAAGCAAAGACTGGGGCGCGGCTCCAGTTTTTGTTTGGATATCGATAGCCAACAATTCCTGATAGAGATCTTGCAATTTGGCGAGTGAGTATTTTTTGGCGGTGGCAAAATTTTTTCGGGCGACGAATGGGTGTATTTTTAACTTTTTTGCGGCGATGTCGCTCGTAATACCCGGCTCATGATGGAGCACGTCAGCTAATTCAAGCAGAATGCGAAACTGCCAAACAAGCAGGCCAAAAAGCTGCCCCTCTTCCTGCCCCAAACGGCGCTGCTCGCCGAGCAATGTAAAAGCTCGTTTGTGGTCGCCAGCAACCACAGCCTCAACCATCGAGAACACGTTGTCATCAATTTTTTCATCAAGGAACAACAGCGCATCTGCCAGCTGCACGACCGCTGAAGGAGAGTTGCCAACATAGGCACACAACTGATTGATGAGCGGACTCAAACTCCACAAATCACCGCCAGCTTGTCTTGTCAGATATTCCGAGGCTTCCGCACTGATCTTGCACCCATGCGACTCGACTTCTTTTTCAATCCAGGTGCTCAGCGCCGTGCCGCTGAGAGGACTAAATTCCTGAGCATATTTTTCTTTTTTTAAAATTGTCTCTAGCTCTTTTGCTGCCTTTAGCCTTCCGGTTGGTTCTCCCTGCCAAAAGATGAGGACCGTAGCGGGGGAAATTTTTTCGTCTTGTATCTTATTGGCCAGGGCGCTTAAAAGCTCGCCATCTTTTATAGATAGAACGTTTTCGATAACGACAAGCCTTTTTTCCGCCAAAAAAGGAGCGGCGGAAATTTCAGAAAAAATCTTTCCGCCATCATTCTTTTTGGCGTCCATAATCTTGGTGTTGTAGCCGGCCGGATCGCGCTGCTTTTTGAACTGTTCAATCGACAACTTGAGATAACGGCGACTCCGAAATGTGTCGGGGCCATACAGAAAAATAATCATACAGGGAAATGGTAACAGAGAGTCTGTTTTTCAGCAATAGGACAGCAGCTACCCTTGCTTTCTAATTATTTTCAATATGTTATACTACTTAAGATAATTCTTTAATTGGCCTCTCTTCTATGGCTACACAATCAACCAACATTCTTATCCTTGGCGCCGGCATCGGCGGCTACGAAATTTTTCGTCAATTGGAAAAAAAATTACGCCATTCTAAGAATAAAAAAAAGATAACTATTGTTGATCGAAATAACTATTTTACTTTTGCACCCCTGCTGCATGAAGTGGCTTCGGGGGCAGTGGAGCCAATCCACGCCACCTTGCCCTTGAGAGAAGTTGTCTACCAAACTCCTCATCAATTTTTCCAGGCGGAAATACAAAAAATTGATCCAACGACTAAAACCGTACAGACAAGCGCTGGGGATATAACCTATGACTATTGCGTCATGGCTCTTGGCTGCGGCGTTAATTACTATGGTGTGCCAGGGGCAAAAGAATTTTCGTACACGGTCAGGACATTGCCCGCTGCCATGAATCTGCGTCGGGCAATTATTCATAAAATTGAGCAATCTGATACTGAAATCGCTCTTACCGTGGTCGGTGGTGGTTACACTGGCGTTGAAGTCATAGGACAACTGGCTCATTTAGTTGACCACGATTTGAAAAAATTATATCCAGAAAAGCATATTCATCTCTCATTGATTCAAAATGCGCCTAGTCTTGTGCCTGCTCTGCCGGTAAAAGCACAAAAGATTATCGACAAACGATTAAAGAAAATGAATGTCACTGTTTTGTGCAATGATGCGGTCAAAGAAGTACGTAAAAATTCTGTTGTATTGAATTCCGGAGAACAGCCAAGTGATTTTACTATTTGGTGCGCAGGGAATTTTGACGATATGACCCAGCTGCTCCCATCTGATTATTGTGTTAAGGGGCGGGTGCCGGTAACACACTTTTTAAATCATGAGCACAGTTCGACTTTGTATGGTGTCGGGGATCTCATTATCGCAAGTAATGTCGGCGAAAAAAATTTCTATCCGCAGTTGGCTGAAGCTGCCTATAAAGAGGCTGACTACGTTGCTCAACACATCCTTGCGACCATGCGTGGAAAAACTTTACGGCCATTTAATTTCCATTCTGTCGGAACTTTGATGCCGATCGGCGATGGCTTTGGTCTTGTTATTATAGGACAAATGGTTTTTTCAGGGTGGGTCGCCTGGTGGATTCGGCGAACAGTGTATGTCTTTTTCTTGCCAGGCTGGCTGCATAAAATCCGGTTGATGTTTGACTGGTCTTTGCGTCTCATCAGTTTCCGTTATATCGTTGATATTGAAGGCGAACAAAAATAATTTCTACTGGCCAAATTTTGGGTGGCTTATTTTATCTCTCCCCAGTGCCGTCCGACGCCGACATGTACTTCGATCGGTACACGCAACGTCGCAATTTCTTCCATATATTTTTTCACCCGCCCCGCCCATTCATTGGCTCTAGCTTCCGGCGCCTCCAGCACCAATTCATCGTGAACTTGCAAAATCATTTTAATATCTGACGCATTAGCTTTTTTAATTTCTTCAAAAACTTTAATCATCGCCATTTTCATCAGATCAGCCGCCGTGCCTTGTACAGGATGATTGATTGCCATTCGCTCAGCAGCACTGCGCAATTGAAAATTGCTGGAATTCAATTCAGGAATATAGCGCCGCCGGCCAAAAAGCGTTTCACAATAGCCTTCCTTTTTGGTAAAAGCAAGGGTGCGATCAATGTATTTTTTTACGCCGCTGAACTCACGGAAATAGGTATCAATAAATGTCCGTGCCTCAGCGCGCGAGATGGCAGCGCGCCATGACAGGCCATACACTCCCATACCATACAGGACACCAAAATTAATTTCTTTGGCGCTCCGGCGCATTTCTTTGGTCACTTTTTCGAGCGGAACGCCGTGAATAGCGGCAGCCGTGGCAGCATGAATGTCTTCACCGCGAGCAAAAATGTCCATCATTTTTTGATCCTCTGCCAAAGAAGCGACGATGCGTAACTCAATTTGTGAATAATCCGCACTGATGAGAAGATGTCCGGGCTCAGCAATGAACGCGTCGCGAATTTCGCGGCCAAGTGCCGTACGAATTGGAATGTTTTGCAAATTTGGCTCCGAACTCGAAAGCCGTCCAGTAGCGGTAACTGCCTGGTTGAATGAAGTGTGAATACGGCCGGTAGTCTTGTTCATCAAGGTAGGCAGAACGGAAATATACGTATTTTCGAGCTTGCTTAATTCACGGTAGCTTTCAATTTCTTCAACGATCGGATGCAAACCACGCATTTTCTCAAGCTGTTCAGCCGACGTGGATAGGCCGGTTTTACCCTTTTTAATTCCTTCGGCAGGGATTTGCAGAGTCTCAAACAAAATGTCGCGCAATTGTATAGGCGAACTGATATTAAATTCTTTACCAGCGAAAGTATAAATTTTCTTGCTCACGCTTTTGATGCGCTCCGCCACTCGATCATGCAGCTGGTTTAATTTTTTAGTATCAACAGCAACGCCGTTCAATTCCATATCGGCCAATACAAATTCGAGCGGCATCTCCATTTTTTCTAACAAACCAAGGTCATCCGTTTTGATAAGCTCTTTTTTTAGCTTTTCAGCCGCTGCCGTAAGCAAAGAAAGTTCATAGGCAACGAGGCGGTTGTCGACTCCGAAGAGACTTCCCTGACCGTTCCCGGCTGACAACTCCTTCCCCAGCACTTTTAAAATAATGCTCGGGGCATCGGTGGCTCGACTGCCCGGGTTTAATAAATAGCTGGCAATCATCACATCAAATAGCCTATTTTTGACATCCACCTGTTCATGATATTGCAAGGCTTTAATCAGCTGCTTTATATCATGACCAACCAGTTCAAGTCTGCTGTCCTGGAAAAGGGAGCGTAGTTCTCCAAAAAATGACCGGGGTATAAAAAAGCCCTGCGCTCCGACGGTGCACACCAAACCAGAAATGGAACCAGAAAAAAATTCTCCTTGGAGAATGGCGCGCAATGCCCATTTTTTGCTTTTTTCAACCAGCTGACGAAGCAATGGTATCTCTTCATTCGTTTTTATTTCTTTAAAGATAAATTCTTCTTTTTTGCTTTTTTCTTTCTTGGCTTGCTCTTTGCCTTCCGCGCCGTTCCCATTCTCATTGAAGGACAGGCGCCGCAGCAAGCTCACAAATTCAAACTTTTGAAAAAGAGGAACAATTTTTGCGCGATCAAATGGTTTTAGTAAGCAATCTTTTAAATTAAAATTGAGATCAGGAACAGAACAGTCAATCTTCGACAAATCATAACTCAAAAAAGCACTCTTTTTCCCAGCCACCAATTTTTTCAAAATGCCTGCTTTCATTTTTTTGTCACTAGCATCCGCGTGTTTAGCAATATATTCATATAATTGAACAATGGAACCAAATGTCTTAATAAGCTCGCCTGCTCCTTTCTCGCCGATACCTGGCACACCAGGAATATTATCTGAGGTGTCTCCTCGCAAAGCTTTGTAATCCACCATTTTTTCTGGACCAAAACCAAAACGCTTTTTTACGGCTTCAGCATCATAAATGACAACATCACTTAAGCCTTTGCGCAGGGTATACACTTTTGTGTGATGGTCAACTAATTGTAGTGTGTCCATATCTCCCGTCACAATGAACACCTCAACCCCATCATTTTTTTCAATTTTTTTGACGATAGTGCCAATAACGTCATCCGCTTCATAGCCTTGTTTTTCAAAAATCGGAATGCCAAATACCGACACCACGTCATGGGCAAGGGGTATCTGATCATATAAAGCTTGGTCGGCTTTGACGCGTGTCGCTTTATACTCTTTGAATTTTTTTAATCGAGCTGTGCTGCCGCCAGCCATATCAAAAGTGACGGCAATGTGCGTTGGGCGTAAATCTTTAATTGTCTTCAAAAGCATTGAGGTAAAACCATACACTGCATTAACAATCTGACCGCTTTGTGTGGTCATCGGCGGCAAGGCATGATAAGCGCGATGAACAATAGCGTTACCATCAACAATGACAAATTTTGATGTGGACATATGGAAATAGTATACACTATTTTTCCTGAAGCGACAGGGGAAGAGAAAAGAGTTACTTTGAAAAAATAACAACCCCTCACAAGGGTTGTTATTTGAGGTCGCAGTGGGAATTGCACCCACGCATAGGAGTTTTGCAGACTCCTGCCTTACTACTTGGCTATGCGACCGTGAGCTTAGGGCGGCACTACTGTATCATTCTCAAAAACTTTTTTCAAGCATTAAATCATTAATGTACATAGGCCAGCGGATTCACTCGCACCCCATTAATTTGTATTTCGAAATGCAAATGAATGCCGGTCGTGCCGCGTACGTTGCCGGTGTTGCCCATAAGAGAAATGGTCTGTCCGGCAACAACATGGTCACCCGGTTTTACCAGTAGAACCGAATTATGAGCATATAATGTTTTCACGCCATTGCCATGATTTATAATGATATAACAACCATAACCGGAATTCCAACCGCATTGCGACACCTCGACCACTCCAGCCTTGGCGGCATAATTTGGCGTCTGCCAAGGACCAGCAATATCAATGGCGTGGTGAGTCACACCATAATATTGAGTAATTGTGTGGGCGGCCGTCGGCCAGACAAATCCGGAAGCTGATGGAGCCCGCGTTGAAGGCGGTGGCGCGGCAATACTTCTGGCCACCGTTGTTATTCTTGCTGTCGAGGCGGCCAGACCACGGCTGTTCGGTTCAGTGCCATTCGGAATGATGATGTCTTCTCCGGCGATCAAGTTGGTCCCCCCAGCATTTAAATGGTTAAAGGCGATAATATCGGCCGGCTGAGCTTGGAACGTCGTGGCGATCTTATTCAAGCTGTCTCCTTTTTTAATGGTATAGATGACACCGGTTACCGGCAAAATTTTAAGGACGTCCCCTGGATGAAGAGTCGAATTCAGCGTAAGACTATTCGCCCACATGATTGTGGAGACACTTACACCAAAACTTTCTGCAATACTTCCCAACGAATCACCCGACTCAACAGTATAGGTAGTCACGGTATTACGAGCGGCCGGTGTTGGCAAAGTCGCCCCCGACATCACAATCGGACCGGTAACCGCCAAACCGCCGGCGATTACCGTTCCCAAAATAGGCGTCTGGATTAACGTTTGATTGCCTTCGTTTGTTGGCAGACTGGCTGCACCCGCAACCCCTGACTGCCACGTAGCCTGTTCACTCTGGATAGGAGCAACTGCTGAAACGACTTCTTGCTGCCCAACATCTGGTTCTTGATTGAAGAAAGTGTAGGCAATTGTTTTCTGGCTAGCAAAAGCCAAATCTCTTTTTCCTAAAAAATTTGACTGTCCAATACTGAAAGCTACGAGCAGGATAAAAATGGTGGCTTGTAAAAAACTTCTTTTTAAAAACCAATCCCGCGTTGTCACGATGCCAAGATGCCGAAAAAGATACTGTAATTTGTAGCGGAAGTAAATAATAATGCCAGCGACAGCACCAATTGCTTTAACCAAAACCAAATTCAGACCGGTCCCTATCCACCAGAAAAATCGCTTAACATAAACTAAAAAATGTAATATTTTTAACCAAACTCTATACTTCATATCTTGACTGAAATACTATTCTACCATAGAATACTGGGCAAATCAATCTTTAAGTACCTATTATTTAATTCATACTCCACGTATGTTTATCGCGTTATATGCTCTTCTGCCCGCTGTGGTAGCAGTGCTCTATGGGATTATTCTTATTAGCTGGATCGTAAAACAGCCGGCGGGAAACGATCGCATGAAAGCGATTGCCCGTGCAATTCAAGACGGAGCAAAGGCTTATTTAAAACGACAATACACGACAATTGGGATTGCGGCCGTGGTACTCTTTTTCCTTATTGGCTTTTTCATCGGTTGGGTAACTGCCTTCGGTTTCTTAACCGGTGCCATTCTTTCCGGTTTGGCCGGAATTATTGGCATGAATGTATCTGTCCGCGCCAATGTGCGGGCGGCAGAAGCGGCTAAAAAGGGGCTAAAAGAATCTCTTCACGTGGCTGTCCGCGGCGGAGCAACAACGGGTCTCCTGGTCGCCGGCCTTGGTTTATTTGGCGTCGCAGG
>JAJYIJ010000097.1 GCA_021790135.1 bacterium
CTTTGATGCGGCCGGCGATAAGACCGACGATGCCGGTGGGCCATGATTCGCCATAGGCGAAAATGATGGCATTATTTTTTTGGTCAGTGGATTTTATTTGTTCGCGCGCTTCGGTCAGAATTTTTTCTGTTAATTTTTGGCGGTCGCTGTTATTTTTGTTTAATTGATCTGCTAATGTGACTGCTTCTTCGTCGGTTTCCGCCATTAAAAGCGCGAAGGCGATATTGGCATGATCCATCCGGCCAGCCGCATTGATGCGCGGAGCGATTTGGAACCCGATCGTTTCCGTATCAAGCGTTCGTTTTGGCTTATTGTCTTCGCCGAGCAAACCGGCCGATGCAAGCAGCGCTTTGAGCCCGCGATTGCGCGTTTTGTTCAGAACGGTCAGTCCGTAGCGTACAATTGTCCGGGATTCGCCAAGAAGCGGAACCATATCGCCGACAGTGGAAATTGCCGCCAGATCAAGTAGCCATTTTTCCGTCGCTTCGTAAGATTCCCCATTTGGAAGAGCGCACTTGTCGTGTTGAGTTTGATCGTGGCAATAAAGAGTGTGGTGCTCTTTCAGGAGGGCCTGGATTAATTTAAAGGCAACGCCACCACCGGCCAAGGTTTTGTCAGGGTATTTTTCTCCTGGCACCAGAGGGTGAATAATGGCATCGGCCGGCGGAAACGCGACCGGCATCGCATGGTGGTCAGTGACGATGACCTGCATGCCCAGCTTTTTTGCCAGAGTGATTTCTTCGGTGTTGCTGATCCCACAGTCGCACGTAATAATGAGATCCATGCCACTGTCTTTTAGATATTGTACCGTACGCGGATTCAATCCATAGCCATCAGTTTCACGGTGTGGCAAATAGACGCTAAGATTTTTACCGCCCAATTTTTTAAGCACGGTCATGATGATCGCACTGGCGCAGACGCCGTCGGCATCGTAATCGCCGTGGACAGTTATTTTTTTATTCGTTTCTATATACTCAAGAATGAGCTTCACCGCTTTTTTCATGTCGTTGAAAAGGAAAGGGTCGTGGATGTTCGCGTCATAATTAGGATTCAGAAATTCATCCATTTCTTTTTCAGTGCGCAAATTTCGGTTCCAAAGCAACTGGACAATAAGAGTGGGCAGTTCGGGGTGCTCGTCGAGAAATGATTGCGGCGGTTGTTCGCTTGTTATCCACTTTTTTTCTGACACAGATTACACAGATTAAACACAGATTACACAGAGTGAGACGGATTACACGGAGTGAGACACAGATTGTGAGCGTTGTAAAAGGGTTGCCGTTCTATTGGAAGGCGGGGGCAATGGTGAAAAAAAGCATCGCGAGAATGCCAATGATAGCGAGGATTGTCCAGAAAATTTTTTTGTTTTTACGTTTCATAAATGCAAATTAAAAACACAGATCACAGAGCGAGTGTGAATTACGTGGATTGGGGCTTGGGTAATCGGACCTCATACAAAATTTTTCGGCAGGTCGAACTGGTGCCCATATGTCCCAACACCAGACGCGTCGCGACAAATTTTAAAGGCAGTTTTTCGTAGGATGCCTGCTCGGTGCGTAGTGTGATATGGGGATGAAAGTTTTTAAACGCCGCCTTTTGTTCGTACTGGTTCAACCAATTCGAATTTTTGGGTTCCTCTTCATTTTTCTTTTTAAAAAACATCTTTGTAGTTCCAGTGGTTGTCAAAAATTTTTTTAAATCTTTCATTACCCGCTCATGCAAATTTTGTAATTTTTTGCTGCGGTAAGCATTTAAAAAATAAGGTCGCGTACCGTCGATATTTTTCCTGCGTTCTAATCTATTTAAAATAATTCCTGGGGCGATTCCCTCGTTGGCAATTTTTTGTAAAATATTTTTTATCATCTTTAAATCCGATTTTTCAGCTGTGCCCATGAACAAAGTGATATGAGGGAAAAAATTAGTTTTATTTAGCCTGTCTTTAGTCCAGCCGTTCAGATAAGCCCGTGCATTAATGCCGATGCAAATATCCATAATTTTTTTCGGCGGCAACAGTGCGACGTCGATGGCAAGTTTAGGCATAGAAATTAACCGATTGAACTGCAAATAATATCCTCATAGGCAATGGAGAACCCAACGCCGATTAGGGTGGCATTAAAAAATCACCGCTTCAACACCGCTAAATATGCTTCGGTTGGGATATCCACGCGACCATGGGCTTTCATGCGACTTTTGCCTTTTTTCTGTTTCTGCAATAACTTCATTTTTCGGGTATAATCGCCTCCGCTCATTTTAGCCAGAACGTCTTTGCGCAAGGCGGACAAACGTTCTGCCGCGATCACTTTGCCACCGACGGCGGCCTGAATTTTTAATTCAAATTGCTGGCGGGGGAGCGACGCTTTGAGCGATTCGACAATTTTTTTGCCGGCGCTGTAGGCGTCGTCGCGCCAGACCAGCGTGGCCAGCGATTCGACCGGCTCCTCAGCCACCAACACATCCAGTTTGACAACATCAGTGGCTTCGTAGTTTTTTAGTTCATAATTCATGGAAGCGTAGCCGCTCGTAATGGTTTTTAGTTTATCATAAAAGTCTGTGATGAGCGAGGCAAGCGGAATTTCGTAGTGTAAAAGCGCGCGCTGGTCAGCGCCCGTCGAGAGATATTCTGTATTTATATAACGTCCTTTGCGTTCGGTCAGAAGACCCATGACCGGCCCGACATATTCTTTCGGCGTGATGACATCCAGTTTCATCCAGGGTTCTTCAATTGAAGTAATTGTGGCGACGTCTGGCATTTCTTGGGGCGAGTGAATGACCAATTTTTCACCATTCGTTTTTTCAAGACGGTAGGCCACGCTTGGAACGGTAATAACAATATCGAGGTTGAATTCGCGTTTCAGCCGCTCCTGAAAAATGTCCAAATGAAGCATCCCTAAAAACCGCAGCGGAAACCGA
>JAJYIJ010000015.1 GCA_021790135.1 bacterium
TTAACTCTTAACCGTAAGGCGGGCACACTTTCCGGTGGTGAAGCGCAGCGGATTCGGTTGGCCAGTCAGGTGGGAACGCGACTCGTTGGCGCTTTGTATGTGCTTGATGAACCGACGATCGGGCTCCATCAGCGCGACAATGAACATTTGGTTAAGACACTTCGCAATCTCTGTGATGTTGGCAATACCATCGTTGTAGTGGAGCATGATGAAGATACTATTCTCACCAGCGATTGGATCGTTGATTTTGGTCCGGGAGCCGGAAAACACGGAGGAGAGGTAGTTTTTTCGGGGCCATTGGAAAAGCTTCTTAATAAAAATGTCATTCTGAACCCCAAGGTGGATGAAGAATCTTTTTTCCATGCTCATCAATTTGATACTAGGAAGATCCTTCACTCCCTGCCTACCGGACAGGCAGGCGCTCAGGATGACAGTTTAAACGGTTGCCACACGGCCGGTGATCCTCAAAAATCTCTCACCGGTCAATACTTACGCGGCGAGAAAAAAATTTCCGTGCCAAAAAAACGACGAACAGTAGATCGGGCGACGCCACTTATAAAAATTAAAAAAGCCGCCGAACATAATTTAAAAAATATTAACGTGGATATTCCACTCCGGCGGCTGGTGTGTCTGACGGGCGTTTCCGGCTCTGGTAAATCAACCTTGCTGAATGATATTTTGCACAATGCTTTGCTGAACAAGTTTTATCGAACGCATCATTATGTCGGCAAGCACCAAGAAATAACTGGTACGGAATATATAGACCGGATGATTACAATTGACCAAAGCGCGATTGGGCGCACTTCACGCAGCAACCCGGCGACCTACACCAAAGCGTTTGATTTCATTCGGCAATTGTTCGCTGAAACGCCGGAAGCCAAAATTCGCGGTTACAAATCCGGCAAGTTCAGTTTCAATGTGCCGGGTGGACGGTGCGAAAATTGCGAAGGCAAAGGAACATTAGAAATTGAAATGCATTTTTTGCCGAGCGTACAAATCGTCTGCGACGTGTGCAAGGGTCAGCGTTTCAGTAATGAAATTTTACAGGTGCACTACAAAGAAAAAAATATTTCCGATGTTTTGAATATGACGATTGAGGAGGCGGAAGAATTTTTCCGGGATATTCCGATGATTGCCGACAAACTTAAAATTTTGAATGAGGTCGGTTTGGATTATTTGACGCTTGGGCAATCGGCGACAACGCTCTCCGGCGGCGAGGCCCAGCGCATTAAATTATCGCGTGAATTGAGCAAACACAGCACCAGTAAAACGTTGTATTTATTGGACGAACCAACCACCGGTTTGCACTATGACGACGTGCGCAAATTAATTGAGGTGCTGGAGCGCCTGGTCGGTCATGGCAATAGCGTCTTGGTGATTGAACACAATCTCGATGTCATCAAATCCGCTGACTGGATTATTGATCTCGGGCCGGAGGGCGGCGACAAAGGCGGACAGGTTGTTGCGACGGGGACGCCGGAGGAAGTGGCAAAGAAGGCCGGAAGTTATACCGGACAGTATTTAAAGCGAGTGCTTGAATAATTTTTTATAAACAAAAAACCACCTGCTGACGTCGGTCGTAAAAAATTATGACCGAGGTCAGGCGCAGGTGGTTCTGAATCCCACGCCGACTCCCTTCAGGGAAGAAACTTCTGGTGGTAGGCGGGATTTTTAGATCCCGTCCCTACCATCAGTCCTTTAGCGGCATTTTTTGCCGCCGCCGTAGCGTTTCTTGCTGCCTCTTTGAGACCACGATTCTTGACCTCAAAGAGAAAAATTCCGACTTGGTAGGCCATTTGGCTACCAAGCTCGAGCACTTTCCGTAGCCGCATGGGAACCTCCGTGACCGGGTGGGGTGAAAGAACGAATTCACTTTACTCCTATGATTTTGGACGGTAAAGGCCTGGTTGCTAATTTATCCACCGTGTCGTACTATGATGTAGTATGGCAAATTCTTTGCTTCAGCGAGCAAAACAATTACCGGATGTTCCCGGTATTTACCTGTTTTATAACCGAACGGGCGATTTGGTATACGTCGGCAAAGCCACCTCGCTCCGCCAGCGGGTAACGAGTGGCTATTTTCAGGGTCGGCGGACGCCACGGCCAATTGAAGATATGATCCATGAAGTGGTCCGGATTGACTACAAAATGACTGATTCGGTTTTGGAGGCGGCGATTTTGGAAGCACTGTGTATTAAAAAATTTCAACCGCGTTATAACGTTCTTGGCAAGGATGATAAAAGTTGGAATTATATTGTGATTACCAAAGATGCTTTTCCGCGCGTCGAGACGGTGCGGCAGCATGAATTGAATGAGCTACAGAAATCGGGAAATAAAGAAATTAAAAAATTTCGATATGTTTTTGGTCCCTATCCCGGCCTTAATACGCGGGCGGCGATGAAAATTTTGCGGCGGATTTTTAAATTTTCGACGTGTGAACCAGGAAGGGGCCGCCCCTGTTTGTATTATGAAATGGGACAATGCCTGGGCGTCTGCACTGGAGAAATTACGCCGGCGGCGTATAAAAGGAAAGTCATTATGCCGCTCAAATGGTTTTTATCCGGCAAAAAAAAGCAAGTCATCCGCGAATTTGAAAAACAAATGAAATTAGCGGCCAAGGCCGAAGACTATGAAGAAGCCGGCAGATTGCGCGACCAAATACGGCAGTTGCAGCGAATTCATGACGTGACACTTATTAACAAAAGTTTTTTTGATGAACAATTAACAATTAGCAATGAACAATTAGTAATGAGAATCGAAGGTTATGATATTTCCAACCTGGGGGCGAGCGGAATGGTTGGTAGTATGGTGGTATTTGATGCTGAGGGGCCGGTTAAGTCAGAATACAGAAAATTTAATATTAAAACGGTTGTTGGCCAGAGCGACGTGGATTGTTTGGGAGAAGTGTTGGAACGCCGGCTGAAGCATGCTGATTGGCCAATGCCAGATGTGATTTTGGTCGATGGCGGTCGTCCACAGGTGAATCGAGCAAAAAAAATTTTACAATCAAAAAACTTGAAAATCGGACTGCTTGGAATTGCCAAGGGTCCAAAAAGAAAAAGAAATGATATACTGCTCGGGAGTTTGGATAAAAAATTTGTTCATTGGGTGTATCGTCACCAAAATTTATTAATTCGCGTGCGCGACGAAGCGCACCGGTTCGCGATTACGTTTCAGCGGAGCAAGAGAAAAATAAAATAATCTTTATGTCAAAAAAACACGGGCCGTGGACAATACAAAATTCGGAAGTGAAATATAAGAATCCGTGGATAGAAGTGGTGGAAAATGTTGTCATTCGGCCAGATGGCTGTTCGGGTATATTCGGTGTAGTCAAAATGAAAGGTGGGGTGTCAGTTTTGCCTATCGATGAACAAGGATTCGTCTATTTGATAGAAGAATTTAAATTTGCTTTGGGGCAAGATAGTATTGAGGCAGTGACCGGTGGTATAGACGAAGATGAAGATAGTCTCTTAGCGGCCCGGCGCGAATTAAAGGAGGAGGCCGGAATTGAAGCCGACGATTGGGTTCATTTGGGTTGGTTGAATCCGTTTACGAGCGCAATTGATTCGCCGGCAGAATTGTTTCTGGCGCGCGGTTTACATTTTGGCGTAAGTGATCCGGATGGTACGGAAACTATCAGGATGGTAAAAATTACTCTGGAAGAAGCAGTACAAATGGTGATGGAAAGTAAGATCACTCATGGACAGAGTTGTGTTTTGATTCTGAAAGCCGCACGATTTTTAAAAAAATAATTATGAAGAAAAAACTTACTACTTCCTGGGGCAAGGTCGCTGATTGGTACAGCGGTGTTGTTGAAGATAAAAATTCGTACCAGCAAAAAGTTATTCTGCCCAATCTGCTTCGGTTGATGCAAATAAAAAAAGACGAAAGAATTTTAGATATTGGCTGCGGTACGGGATTTTTTAGCCGCGCCTTGGCGGCAGCGGGGGCAGATGTCGTCGGCGTGGATGTGGGGAAAAAATTGATTGAGAAGGCGAAAGAAGGAGTTCGGGATTGGGAAGCAGTGGTTAAGAAGAGTGAACGGCCAGAATTTTTGATAGCAAACGCCGACAATCTGTTTATGATTCACAATACTACTGTTGATAAAGCAGTGATGGTGTTATCCCTTCAAAATATCGAGAACGTGTCCGGCGCGATTGCCGAGGCGGCACGGGTATTGAAAAAGTCCGGCGCGCTTTTTATGGTTTTGAACCATCCGGCTTTCCGCATTCCGCAGGCCAGCAGCTGGGGCTGGGACGATAAGAATAAACTGCAATACCGTCGGCTTGACGCTTATGTATCTGAGCGAAGGGTCCCAATTCAGATGCACCCAGGAAGTAATCCTGGTGAGGTGACCTGGTCGTTCCACCGGCCGCTCCAGGTGTATTTTAAGTTATTTTACAAAAATCATTTGGCGATAACGCGGTTAGAAGAATGGATTAGCCATACCAAAACGCCGCATGGCCCACGTGCCAAGGCGGAAAATTTGGCGCGAGCGGAGTTTCCGCTGTTTTTGGTGCTTGAGGCCAAGCCGCTCAGTTGATTTTTGTTCATTCATTCGTTACTATAGATGGTGGGTTGACAAAAAAATGATTTTCGATTATTATATTCGCACTTTATGCCGGTCCACAATAATCCCGAATCTTGGCGTGAGGCATTAAAATTTATCAATCGTTGTCCGATTTGCAGCTCAAGCTATAAAGTTGAGACGGCAAAGCTTTTTGCTAAAACCGATACTGCCAGCCTCGTGCACTTGACCTGCTCCAGCTGCTCCAGTTATTTCGTGGCGATGGTAATTGTCGTCGGGCAGGGGTTGAGTTCAGTCGGAATGGTGACTGATTTGAGTTATGACGATGCACGCCGATTGTATGCGGCACCGGCTTTAACGACGGATGAATTGATTGAAGGTTACACAGAGTTGAATAAAGAATTTTTTTTGCAATCATTACTTTTAAAAGGTTAATAAGACGTATATGGCATTTACGCTCGTAGCGACAACCAGAACTACTAAAGGAGAAAAAGTACGCACTGACAAGCAATTGCCAGGCGTTGTCTATGGAGCCGGCGCGGCGGCGGTATCGATCACGGTGAGCCCCACGGATTTTTTGAAATTATATAAACAAGCCGGTGCTTCCAGTTTAATCGACCTGACGCTCGACGGCAAAGAAAGCGGGAAAGTGCTTGTGCAGGAGGTCCAACATGAACCGGTCAAAGGCACGATTATTCATCTTGATTTACGTCGAATTGACATGAATAAGCCAATCACGGCGCCGGTTAGTTTGCGATTTATCGGTGAGGCGCCAGTAGTGAAGGCTTCCGGAGGAACCTTGGTGACTACCGTTGAAACTGTTGAAGTAAAATGTTTGCCGAAAGATTTGGTTGGACACGTGGATGTTGATTTGAGCGGTCTCAATAGTTTTGACGATACAATTAAAATTAAAGATTTGCGCTTGCCGGCCGGTATCCAGATTGTCAGCCCGCACGCTGATGATTTGGTGGTGAAGGCTTCACGTGCTTTGACTGAGGAAGAAATCAAAGCCATGGAAGAGGCTGGTGCGGCCACTGACGTCAGCAAGATTGCTTCAGTAAAGGATGAAAAGAAAGCCGAAGAAGCGGCGAAAGCCGAGGAAGCCGGTGCCGCTGAAGCAGAAGCTAAAAAGGAAGCCAAGAAAGAGGAAAAGAAATAAGAAATTTTTGAAAATTTCCCCGCCAGTTTTCCTGGCGGGGATTTTTTGTTATACTGAGAAGGAGATTCATTCTTATGATACGTCCGGATATTTTTTATAAACGACTTGATGTGCTGCTTGGTGCAGTCGTATTGATTCTGCTTGGATACTTGGTATTCCTTGATTTTCGGGCTGCTCCTCCAGCCCCCACAGCGGCCACGCCGACGAGCACACCGGTTGGCCCAATCTACTTGAATGCTCTTGACGGTAGCCCGGTCACCAGCACGGACGAAGAACTACCGCCGGTCGTCGGCGTCATGATCGACAACCATCCAGACGCTCGGCCAGAGAGCGGTCTGGCTGAGGCGAGCGTGGTGTATGAAGTGCCGGTCGAAGGCAGCATCACGCGTTATTTTGCCATTTTTCCGCTGAGTGCCACAGTCGCAAAAGTCGGCCCGGTCAGAAGCGCCCGGCCTTATTTTCTTGATTGGTTGGAGGAGTATGGGGACAGCTCGTATTGGCATTCAGGAGGATCGCCAGAGGCATTGAGTGACATTACTGCCCGGCATATTTGGGATGCGAACGAATTCTATTATGGCAGTTTTTATTGGCGCAGCGCCGATCGAGCCGCGCCGCATAATTTGTATACTTCCAGTAATAATTGGCAGGCGTTTGCTGCACGTTACGGCGGCAGTCATTCGTCGACGACTTGGCAAGGATGGAATTTTACCACCAGTACGCCGACGGGCACGCCAGTCGGTGAATTCTCTCTTAGTTACGCCAGCGACTACCATGTTGGTTGGAAGTTTAACGCTGCTAGCAGTAGCTATGTGCGTCTCATTAACAACGAACCTGAACAGCTTGACGATGACAGCGAAGTTACGGCGAGCAATATTGTCGTTCAAGAAATGTCGATGCAAATTACCGATAGTGAAGGGCGTCTTAAACTTGGCACTATCGGGACGGGTGTAGCGAAGATTTTTCGGGACGGTACGATGGTTCGAGGCACGTGGAAAAAAGAGTCAGCCACTGCGCGGACGCGATTTTATGATGCCTCCGGCAACGAACTTGATTTTGTTCCCGGTCATACGTGGATCGAAGTGGTGCCAATGGGAACTTCACTCATTATTACCAACTAGCTCAGCCAAATCACTGCTGCCCGATCTCGCCCCGCGAGATCTTTTTTTATTTCTGCGGAAGCGGTAGGAAAATTTTTTTTGATCATTGTTTGTAGCATGGCCGATTGGTCGGGGTCAATTTCTACTATGATTGTTTGGTTGTTCAATTGCTTTACCGCCCTCAGTTGCTGAAAGAGTTTTTCATATAACGCCAAACCATTATTCTCGGCAACAAGAGCAGAGCGTGGTTCTTTTTTGATTGTTGACTCCGCAGCATATTGTTCGGCTGTCAGGTAGGGAAGATTGGCAGTGATGATAAGGGTGGTAGGTTGTAGGTTTTTTAGATTTAGATAATGAATGGCGGGCTTTAATAGATTGCCAGGTAGAAATGTAATTTTTACTTTATGAATTTTCGCATTATGTTTGGCCACGCGTAGCGCGGCGCGGGAGATGTCGCTGGCGAACGCGGTGATATTGTTTGCTTGCTCCGCAGCTCCGTTGTATTTTTTTAAAATACTTATCGGAATACAACCGGTACCAGTGCCGACGTCAATAAGGATTATTTTGTTGGCCTTATTTTTTTTAATCTCATTACCTGCTATTTCTACTATCAATTCGGTTTCCGGACGAGGAATGAGGGTATGTCGGTTCACTATAAAATCCAAACCAAAAAATTCTTTATGTCCAGTTAGATACGCAATCGGCCAGCCGCGCTTGCGACGGAAAAGTAAATGGCGAAAACGGAAATATGTCGATAGTGTTACATATTTTTCCGGATGGGCAAGAATTTGTTCCTTTGTTTGACCGATAGCCCACGCTAAAAGAATCAATTTGTCATTGAAGGGAACGGCGTCGGTTGTCTTACCCAGGGCGCTTCTGTTATCGGCCATAATGGAGAAGGATATAGTCGCCGAGCAAATGTGGTTTAAATGGCGAGGCCAAAAGATGCCAACCATTTTGCTCCAAGAGTTTGGACAGATTAATTTCGCCAATGGTATTTACTTCCAAAACGAAAATGTCATTATAATTTTTTAAATTTTCCGCTTGGTACCAATTTTGTAATTCAGATAAAGGATGAATAATACGCAGGTAATTCTGTGTGATAATCGTTTTGTCCCAGTTTTCTTTTTCAGTTAAAGCGTAGTAGGGCAGCGCGGGAATGGAAAAGTTGAAATAACGGTTAAGGCGCTGTTCATCAGTGAAGTTCGAATAAATGAGCAGTTGATTTTTGGCCGGATTGATATTAGTTGAAATATATTTATTGAGCGTTGACCATTTTTCAAGCGGCAGCAGAAAAGTTAATTCAACGAGGCCGGGCAGAACAAGCAGTAGGCAAAAGATACCAATAAGAGTTGGCCAGCGGGCAAGATAGGTGGTCAAAAAATATGCCACGAGCAGTTGGACCGTCGGCAAGGTAAAAACAATAAATTTAATATTCCATAAGCCGAGAAAGAGAGCGGCCACAAGAGGCAAGAGAGAAAAAATAAGGAGTACTATAAAGGCTTCATTTGGACGATCGTTTTTTCTTTGTTGATACATCGTCCAAATCGTCGTGGCAAAAAAAATAAAAATAATAAGCAGTGCCCAATAAGCCGCACCAAGACCGGTGAAGAGTGGACGAAAGGCGTTAAGGAGCGAGGCAGGCGTTTGTTCAATAGTGAAAAACCAAGCTTGGCCAAAATGCGGCGTGGTTATTTTGCTAAAAGCCGCCGGAATAGCCCAGGGCAACCAAAGCAAAAACGGCCAAAGAAAAAGCTTGAAAAGCGATTTTATTTTTTTACGCCTCATAATCCAGACCAGCAAAATTTCCAGGGCCAGGACGACGAGGCCAGTTAAATGAGCATAGAGGAGCAGGAGTGCGATGACAGAAAAAATAATTTGTTGCCAGCGCGTTTTTTGTTCGAGGAAAAAAATGGTATAAAAATAATTAAGCGAGAGAATCGTTAAAAGCAACAGCAGCGCATAGACACGCGTCGTGGCGGAAAGAAAAATATTGTACGGCGACAATGCCAGAAGAAGCGCGGCGACAATGCCCGTTCTTTGGTTAAACATTTTTTTGCCAAGAGCGTAGATGGCATAAACGCTGGCAACGCCAAAGAGCAGGCTGGGCAGTCGGGCGTACCATTCAGTGGCGGGAAAAACGTACCACCACAGTTTTAGGAGCAGCAGGTGAAGCGGCGGGTTGGTTTCCCAAATCCAAAATTTCGTCAGACTCAGTAGCCAGGGTTTCTGGCTGTACACGAAGCTGAACATCTCGTCGCCCCAGAAGTCGCCATACTGAAGAACGGCCAAGAGGCGAACAAGAAACGCCACGGTGAGGATGAGGAGGAGCGGCCAATGCTTTTTTAAAAATGGCATACTCTCATCATGGCAAAAAATTATTCTTTATTTTGCATTTCCGCCTCGGCCCTTTCCAGCGCCGCGATGATCGGTTCCAGGTTTCCGTCCAAGATTGTTCCGATGTTGTTCCAGTTTTCGTGGATGCGATGGTCGGTGATGCGATCCTGGGGAAAATTGTAGGTGCGAATTTTTTCACTCCGGTCGCCAGAACCGATTTGGGCCCGCCGCCGGGCCGTGAGCTCGGCCATTTTCTTTTCCTGTTCCAAAGCAAACAATCGCGCGCGCATGACGGCCATGGCTTTTTCACGGTTGGCCATTTGTGAGCGCTCATCCTGACACTGCACGATGAGACCAGTCGGAATGTGCACGATGCGGACGGCCGAATAGGTGGTGTTGACACTCTGGCCGCCGTGGCCGCCGCTGGTCATCGTGTCGATACGCAATTCTTTCGGATCAATTTTAAATTCAGTTTCTTCCACTTCCGGCATCACGGCGACGGTAACGGTGGAGGTGTGGATGCGCCCAGCCTTTTCCGTTTCCGGCACGCGCTGTACTCGGTGGACGCCCATTTCCCATTTCAACGCCTGATAGACATTTTTGCCTTCAATCGAAAAAATTACTTCTTTGTAGCCGCCAATGCCAATGGCCGATGTGCTGAGCAGGTGTGTTTTCCAGCCGCGGTTTTCGGCATAGCGGCTGTACATGCGAAAAAGTTCGGCAGCGAACAAGGCACTTTCGTCACCACCGGCAGCGGCGCGGATTTCCATAATGACGTTTTTTTTGTCCAGGGGATCGCGAGGGCGGGTCAGATCGGCCAATTCAGTCTCCAATTTTTTTCGGCGGTCATTCAGCTCCAGAAGTTCCGCCTCGGCGAGTTCACGCATTTCCTGATCGGTTTCTGCCGTCCGTTCAGTTTCCAAAATATTTTTTTCAATGGACGCCAGCTCAGCAATTTTGTCGGCAATTGTTTTTAGGTCAGTGTATTCCTGAGAAACCTCTTTTAGTTTTGGAGGGTCGTTAATTACAGCCGGTTCTTGCAGGGACTGTTCTAGTTGTTTGAATTTTTCTAATATATCGGAATATTTTTTGAGCATAGTGTTTATTACTTTTCATAACTGAAAAGTAACCAAAAGGTTTCGGGGGGTGGTAAAACTCGCTGCGGCTCAAACATTACCATCCCCCGAACCCCGGCGAGTAAATTGTTCCTAAATTGTAATGATGTAATTAAATAAAAAACAGGCGTGGGTAGTATACCACAACGCCTGTTTTAGAGTAGCTATTTTTCTTCGGCTTTGGCGGTTTTTTTGGCACTGCGTTTGACAGCGGCGGCGGCTTTTTTCACTTTTTTGCCTTTGCGGGTGGCCGCGACTTTGGCGACTTTGCTGATTTTTTCTTGGAATTTTTCGACGCGGCGGGCGGTGTCAACGAATTTCTGTTTGCCAGTATAAAAAGGATGACATTGACTGCAAAGTTCAACGCGGATTTCTTTCAAGGTACTGCCAGTGACAAAGGTGTTGCCGCAGGCGCAGGTGACCTTGGTGTCGGTAAAATATTGGGGATGAATAGCGGTTTTCATAAGTTCGGTTGGGCTGTGTTTAAAAGACTTGACTCCGATTGACCAGCAGTATATCATAGCCTGTTTCGGTTGTCAAGCCGATTTAATCCAAATTTGTTGTGAGTGAAGGGGTTTTGTGCTATACTAGCAAATAGTTCAAAGGAAAGAAAAATGTGATTTTATTTTCTTTACCATTTAATTATTAGTTTATGGCTCAGCAATTTTCATTTCTTGAGAGTTTTTTGAAAGACCTGCTTGATCAGCACGGTTTTTCGAAGTTGTCTGAAGAAGACCAAGAAAGTTATCTGCCGCAGTTCGTAGCGGAGGCAGAAAAACGTTTGGGAGTGGCGCTCCTTCCTTATTTGAAAACCGAAACGGCCGCGGCAGAGTTTGAAGCGCTTTTACAAAAGGATGCTTCGGCCGAGGAGTGGTCGGCTTTTTGGCAGCGGCAGGTGCCTGATTTTCAACAAGTGGCTACGGACGCGCTTGCGGACTTTGCCAAAGAGGTTGGTACGGCTTTTTCTCAATGAACTATATGAGCGAAAATGGTCCGACTGTTACGCCCCCGAACGAATCAGCCCCTTTGGAAAAAGGACTTCGATTGGCGATGCGCAAGTTCGCGGCCAGGATGCGATTATTATTTTTTAAGGAGAAGTTGATAGAGAAAGAACTGACAGAACTCGAAAAAGAAGAACGGACCAGACGCGAAGAAGAACAGAAACTGCACCTCAAAAATAAAATTGAACATTTATGATTTTACGTCTATGAAACCTTCTGAAATATCGCTTCGCGGTGCTGAATTCAGTCGCAAAAAAGCGTTTGAGGCGTTGCCTACCAATTGGTATACCGCCGACGATTTTTTGCCTGGCAAGGAGGTTTTTTATAAAAAAGACGGTCGTTGGCAGCGTGATGTTTTGAGTTCAAAAATTAAAGAAAAAGAGGGGAAATTTTACGTGAAGGTAGGAAGTAATGCTCCGGAGGAGTTGGTTGAGCCGCCTTTACCTGTCAAGTTCAAACCAGGCGACGTTTTCCGGTATAATGGGAAAGAATACACAATTGGCTCTGAGCAAAACGATAGGCCGTGGCTTGATACAAAAAATACCATTTCATATGCCTTGAGAAGCAGTAAAGATCAAAGAGATCGGATTGTGTTGTCGCAGCCAGCATTGGAGAAGATTAAAATTGAAAATGAAAAGACCGGCAGCGTTGAGACCGCACAAAAAAGTATCGAGGAAGCGGGAGTGGAATTAACGAATCGGATGCAGAGGATGGTGGAACAAGCACGAAAAGTCCGAGGGGAAGCACGTGGAAAATTGCATGAAGGAATTTTAGATGTATCTCAGAGATTGAAAAAATTAAGTGAGGATTTTGCGCAGGCTCGGTCGGCGGGAGCAATTGAAGAGTTGAAAGAATTAGAAAAGCAGGCGAAAAAATTACCGCGGGACTTGGAAGACACGGTGGACGATCTTGATCGGGCAATTGCCAGCGCTTTGGCAGAACAGGACAAAAAATTGTCACCTGAAGAGGCAGCACAGCGTAATAAAGAAGCGGCTGCTTTCGAAAGTAAAGTGAATCGTGAGCTGCTTTTCGCACAGGGGAAGCGAAATAAAGAAATCGAAGCCTGGACTGCCGAAAAAGAACAAAAGGAAAAAGAGATTGAGGAAAAGAAACTAGAGATTCAGGATGCAAAAAAAGTTAAGGATAATCAGCCGACAGTTTTAAATTTGGAGAAAGAAAAAAAAGACTTAGATAAAGAGTTGTTGAAATTTATAAAAAGTAAACCGGATCAGAATTTGAGTGATGATGAAATAAAGGCCGTGCGGGCAGCGGTCTATAAGCAGTTGCCTAGTGGTCTCCTGAAAGGAGCAGTGGAGTCGGCCGCCACAGAAGATGTGATATTGTCCCAAATCAAAAGTGAACTTGGGCGCGTCGGTCCGAGTAGCGAACAGGGTAAGTTATTGCAAGCGGACGAAGCGGCTGCAATCAGTGGCATTGTAGAAACGATAGTGCAGGAATGGAAACAGAAGCCGGAAGAAGCCAAGGCTTTTGATTTTCAGGCTGAGTACACATTGCTTAAAGAAAAGTTAGCTGAACTTACTGCGCGCGTCGACGTTCTTGGGAATGAGGATTTGGCCAAACAATTACGCGCTATCAAAGATGGGAAAAAGAGCAGCAATGTTCCGCTCAATCAGTTGACCGCGGAAACGCCGGACGTTGAAGAAAAAATTGGTGATTTTTTCAAGGCAATAATCGAAACCGAAATGGAAGTCACGAAAGCGGAATTGAATAAGAAAGAACCGGTTGCGGAAGCGAAAGAAGAGGGAATAAAGGAGAGCGAACTACCGGAAGCGGAACAGAAAGAAAGCGAAGGCACTATTCTTGATTTGCCGCCGCAGTTGTGGAACGAGATTTTGGCCGGGAGCGCCGGAGACATATACAAAGTGATGGAGACGGTGGCTGTGCAGGGGGGCGAAGAGGAGGGTGATAAAGGAAAAATTCAAACAGCATTCCAGTTTTTTTTACGTTCTTTGCGCGAAGTTGATTTAGACAGTGGTACCCCTTCACTCCGCCGACGACTGAAAGAGGCTGGCGTAGATGATTGGCAAGAATTCGTGAAGCGGTTTGATTCGGAACTTGGACAGAAAACAGCGGAACTTCTTTTGAATTTTGGTAAGAGTCAGGTAAGCAATAAAACCGCTGGCCTTTGGCTTAAAATGAAAAAAATGGGTTGGGTAGGAACGGGAAAATTTTTGTTGACAGTAGGGATAGTTGGTTTCCCAAGCGCAGCTTACGCGCTAGGATCCAGATTGGTGCCGGCGCCTAAGGCCCTGAAAACTGTGGCGGGTCGGGCAATCGGCGGTGGGTTACTGGGGGGACTCACCGGCGGAGCAAGGCTTTTGGCGGCCAAACTCACTGGAATAAAGTTTTTTGTTGAGAAAACCGAGCAGGCTAAATTGGCCGCTGAACAGGAAAATAAGAAAAGAGTAATTGACGAGGCGGCCGGTCAATGGTTTGAAAAAATCGATCCAGAAAATTCGAATAGGAAAAAATTTAAAAAGGATAAACAAAAGGAACTCAGTTATATTCTTTCTGCCTTGGTCAACGAGGCCAGTGTGGCAGTCGCCAAAGAAAAAGAACCAGAGAAAAAGTTTGTGGTGAAAGATGAGAATGGCGACAATGCAATTGAGCTGCAAGGGCAAGACGTTATCACTTTTTACCGGATGCTTGATAAAGCATCAAAAGACCCGAGTCTACAGGTAGACGAGCAGCAGGAATTGAGAATGCGATTTGAGTATGCCAAAGTTTTGGCGGCTTTACGCAATAACAGCCAACCAAACGAGGCTACAACGGGCGCTCTGAAGCCGCCGTTGGCTCGCGCGGCTGGTTGGATTTTGGAGACGTATCTCGGCAGGGGGAAAGGCAAACTGCAAA
>JAJYIJ010000098.1 GCA_021790135.1 bacterium
TTGCTTTAGCCAAGAAAGAAGTGCTTTTTACGGGAATTTTTACCTGATTTGAGAATAACAAAATGACTTACAGTAAAATTCAGCTGAAGATTTACCTGTAAACGAAAAAAGCCCTTAGGTTAGGGCTAGAATTATGCACTTTTGTATAAATTTCGATTTTGATCTATCGTACCTTGACAAAACCGCTTTTTTGTGGTATCCTATTAGGTTGAAATAACGATGTTCTTTTATAAATTCCCAGCTTTCTTTTGGCTATCTTTAGCAAAAGTGGTCAAAAGAAGGTTGGGTAATAAACCCGCTTTTCCTTGAGGCCAAGGGGGCTCTCAAGATCTCGTTCCAAAGAGGAGGAACCCGCCATGAAGAACTCGAACCCGTTTTCGATGCTCGGCAGCGTTCTGGTGGTCACGGTGCTCTGCATCGGGATCTCCATCCACTTCCAGATGGACGCCTTCAACTCGGCTCTCTGGGTCGCCCTCGGCTGGTTCTGCTACGGCAAGCTGGCCATCGCCATGTTCTTCACGCAGGGCTACGGTGTGAAGAAGGGCGTGAGGATCGTCGCCGGAATGCCGATGTTCCTGGCCGTGTTCGTCTCGGCAATCGCCAGCATCATCGCATTCCTGCTCTACACGGCTTACCAACCGAGCGGACTGCACCCGCAGACCATCGCCAACATCAAGGCATTCGGATGGGCTGCGGCGAGCGGTGTGGCGACGGCGATCTGCCACTGGTATTTCTACGCTCGTCAGGCGTACTTCTACCAGAGCGAGTACAACATCCGGATGGAATGCAAGTCGCGCAACGACTCGCCGGAAGTCACGGAGCAGACCGTCGCCCGCTACCGCAAGCTCGGCATCATTCAGTAGCCGCTACGCCAACCCCCACGGCAATAGGGCCGTGGGGGCAAGGCACGAAGAACCATCTCCGATCTGTCTCTCTTTTCAAAGTTTGAAGGTAGAGACAGGAGATGGTTTTTTGATATAATAGATGCCGTGTATCTGATTGACACTCAATTTTACTTGATTATATAGCCAAGTGAGTTCGGAAAAGACGAACTCGCCAGCACGACAAGGGAGGCCAAAAAATATGAATGAAAAAAGTATCCCCACACTTGAGGGTTTTTTATTTAGACAGAGATTCTTGGCAACGCTAGGCATCTCAAAGATCGTTGCCAGAATATGATAAATTAAAGCTCTTATTGATGAGAGGGAAATCCGGTACCATATTGCCGAGGCCGGCATATCCCAGAACCGTCCAATTCAAGAACGACGGATCACGCACGTCAACACGGCTGATGACGCCATCCTTATCGGTTCGTACAACATACACAATTTCGCCGCGCCACCCTTCCACAAGACTCACCGCGATTGAATTTTTTGCGAATAACGTAAACTCAACACGGATTGGGCCATCAGGCATTTCTCTAAGTAACTTATCTATAATGGCGAATGACGATTCAGCTTCACGTACGCGTACGCGAAACCGGGCATAGACATCACCGTCGGTTTCCGTAATTGTGGTAGTTGGACAAACCTCATACGCAGCATAAGGAAAATCAAAGCGCGTATCGCCGGAAAGTCCAACTGCTCTGCCGACAACACCCCGAACACCGTGATCTATTGCAATCTTTTGATCCAAAATACCGGTGCCTTTCAGACGGTTTAACAACGAGCTGGAATTTTCTACAATCGTCATAACTTCATAAAAATCTTTATGGAGGTTACCTAAATCCTTCGCTAATTTGGCGGCCGTTGTTTTATCAATATCGACGGTAACTCCTCCAATAGCGTTAACGCCGCGCAAAAACCGGCTGCCAGTCAGGCTTTCGTTTATTCTTACCGCAATTTCTCTGAGACGAGCACCCTGTGCGCCGCCAAAATTAAAACCGGTATCGGTCATAATCGCGCCAATATCTCCTAAATGATTCGCTATCCGCTCCAGTTCGGCAAAAATAGAACGTAAGAATTTTGCCCGTTCTGGCACCTTTTTTTCGCTAAACATTTCAAGCGCCTGACAAAAACACAGCGAGTGGCTAAACGAACTGTCACCAGAAATACGCTCTGATAATTTTACTTTTTCTTCCAGCGGCAAAACCTCAAATAATTTTTCCGATCCCTTATGGCTGTAACCCAACCGCGGTTCGAGCATCAAAATCTCTTCTCCGGCCACGCTAAATCGAAAATGGCCCGGTTCAATAATGCCTGCGTGCACTGGACCAACCGGAATTTCATAAATACCATCGCCGAGCATTTGACGAAATTCGAAATGACCGTGAGCCCTTGGCGGCCGATTATTCCAAGCAAAATCCTTGCGCAACGGAAAAATATTTTCAGGCCAATTTTCATGTAAAATAAGTGAACGCGGATTCGGATGATTTTCCGGCGTCAAACCAAAAAATGTTTTAATTTTACGCTCGTAAATAGAGGCCTCCTGAATAACCGACGTCAGTGACGGAAAATTTTTTGTGGTTTGAATAAATGGAACGATAAAAAAATTCTCCGTGGGGACACCGAAAACGTAAGCAATCGAAAAATTACCTGTTTCAACGCGATCGTCGGAAGCCGTGATAATGATCAACGGTAACTGTCGTTCAAAGCGAAATTGACGACACAACTCCACAATTTCTTCAGATCGTACTTCGCACATTGCCGTGTTGCCGATACGTTTTACGTTCCGGCCAGGGAAAAATTTTTGAATAAGCGCATCGTGGTGCATAGGATTAACGAATCAGCGCGGCGGCCGAATCAATGCTCGGCTGCGCCGCATCGGCCGGGGCACTCCGTTCGCCCCGCGCGACGGCACGCATCTCGGCTTCCAACTCCGCCATGGGCTGCACTTTCATCGCGCTCTCCTG
>JAJYIJ010000016.1 GCA_021790135.1 bacterium
CCAAAGTAGGTGTGACTGCCGGTGGCCACGATCACCGCCAAAGCCGTGCCGCTATCGACGTTTGTGCCCATGTAGCACATGTTGTTGTATTCGAGGATGCTGTCCCGTTTGTCGTCGGGTGGAACGGTTTTATATTTTTCAACGGGCAATGCTTCGCCGGTGAGGAGCGACTGGTTGATAAAAAGATCTTTGCTGGAAATGATGCGAGCGTCGGCAGGGACGATGTCACCGGCTGAAAGTTGTAAAATATCGCCTGGCACGATTTTACCGAGGCTCACTTCACGCGCTTCACCGCCGCGTACGACTGTGCACGTCGTTTTTACCATGGTGCGGAGTGCTTCGGCGGCGTTGTAGGCTTGGTTTTCTTGGTAGAAGCGAATCGAGACACTGATGACGACCATGACCAGGATAATGCTGCCTGTGGCAATGTCAGCCGTGGCAAAGGAAATGATCGCTAAAATGCTCAAAAGAACGATGAGCGGATTAAAAAAAGTTTTTACCAATCGAATTGGCCAAGGCTTTCTTTTTTCACGGACGATAACATTTTGGCCATAGCGCTCCAATAAAATAGACACGCCGCGGCGGCTGAGCCCTTGCGGAGAGGTTTCAAGCCGTTCCAATAGAGTATCAATATTTTCCGTCGCGTTTTCTTTTAGTTTTGCCAGAATGTTGATTTTTGGTTGTTTTTCCGAAACGCGGACGCGAAAAATTTTGGAGTGTGGTTTGTCAGGATAACGAATTTTCACCATATAAATAAAAAACATGGTGATAACACCATGCCGGGCGGCTCTTACTATCTTGGGCGTCTCGCGACGATGAAGATCAGCGGCCGATGTCCTTGGGACGTCCTACCTAACAAGGTGTAAGAATGGCAGTAGTGTACTTGTTAATTTTTTATCTGTCAATATTATGCGCAAATTTTTTTGACCAGATTTAACCACCGCTCAGCACTTTGTTGCCAATCGAATTCCTTGGCACGTCGTAACCCAAGGTTGATTTTTTTCTTAGCGTAGTTTGGGTTGAGTAAAAGCATAAAGGCGTTGGCAATTTCTCCGGGACGATGCGGGTTTACGAGTAGCGCCGAGCCAGCGGCGACCTCTGGCAAGGATGAGCGATTACTGATAATGACGGGAACGCCGGCATTAAATGCTTCCAGCGGCGGAAAACCGAATCCTTCGTACCATGAGGGAAAAGCTAGTATTTTTGCTCCTGCTATGAGGCCAAATTTTTCTTCCGGTCGAACATAGCCAATGAATTGAATATGTTTACGCAGCGGTGATTGGGCGGCACGGGTGTAGACTGGGCTGTTTTTCCAGCCGGCAGCACCGGCAATAATGAGGTTGCATGCCAGGCCAAATCGGGGGGCGGCTTTTTCGAAAGCTTCAATTAAGGCACAAATATTTTTTCGTGGTTCGATGGAACCGATGAAAAGAATGTAATTGGGGGGCAAATTATATTTTTTGCTGACAAATGCCGAAGGTACTGTTTTGTCGTTATTTTGTAGCCTTGTGCTGCCTGGATAGATAACGGTAATTTTTTTGGAATTAATATGATAATAATCAATAATATCGGACCTGGTATTTTCGGATGGTACGATGATATGCGTAGCCCGTTCACATTGTTGGCGGGGGTGCACTAATTGATGCCAGAGGCGCTGTTTTGGCGTGTACAGTTCAGGGAAGAAGGCGAATGATAAATCATGAATCATGAGCAGGTGTTTGGTCTTTGCAGTAAGAGACGTAAAATTGAGATTCGGTGAAAAAAAACAATCGATGGGTATCGACGCTTTTTTTTCTTTTTTAATTTTTTTGGCGATCACGCGATCAAGTTGCGGATAATGGCAGGAGACGACGGCAGCGTCGAAAAGTTTATTTGGTAAATTTGTGGCAACAAAATTGACATTTTTATTTTTCCATTCAGGAAGAATCGCATCGACATTTTTATACGAGTTGTAATAGAAAAAAAAGTGATGTTCTTTATCCTGTTTCAGGATGGCGTCAATCAGCTCGAAGGTGTATTCACCAATGCCCGTACGCGGGCTGGTCAGGAGGCTCCGGATATCAATGGCAATGTTCATAGCTACTCAATGGAGGAGCGCAGGTTGTTGAAAACCATGTTTGAATTCTTCATAGCGTTCATCAACGTATTTTTTTATTGCCTGTTTAAATTCCGTGGTGCTAAAAGTGCTGGCGTGCTCACGAATTTTTTGGCTATCCCAGGCCGTCGGATTAAAGGACAGCAGCGTGTTGAGGAGGCTCGGCCAGGATTGTTCATAGAAGAACTGACCGGTTTCATTCGCCGCAATTGTTTCCGTGGCGCCACCATCAGCCAAAGCAATGACCGGACGGCCGCTCGCCATACTTTCAAGGGCAGTGATACCGAAATCTTCAATTTGCGGGTGGATAAAGGCTAAAGCTTTTTGCAGAAGTTTGGCTTTTTCTGTTTCACTGATGTGGCCAAGAAAAACAATATTCGGTTTGGCAAACGCCTCGAGGCGTCGGCGTTCCGGCCCTTCGCCGAAAATTTTAAGCGGCCAACCGAGGCGGTTGAAGGTTTGAATGACGATTCGCAGAGATTTATAAGGAACAAGACGCCCGCCGGCGACATAATAGTCGCCAAGTTCCGGACTGATGGAAAAATTATTAATAGCAACTGGTGGATGGATGACAGCGCTGGGACGGCGGTAGTATTTTTGAATCCGTTGTTGAACGGTACGCGAATTAGTGATAAAAAAATCCACGCGGTCAGCACTCATTTTGTCCCATAAACGCAGTTTGGAAATAAGGCGTGGCAACGGTGCTTTGATAAGTGGATGGTAGGGTAAGTCGGTTACATAACTATGAGTGGCTGACCACAAGTAGCGTGTTGGCGTATGACAATAAGAAATATGAAGCGTGTCTGGACCAGTGAGGACACCTTTAGCAAATGAACTGGCCGAGGAAATAACAACGTCGAAATTTTCCAAGTTATGGCGTTCAGTCGCTAGCGGCATGAATGGCAGATACCAAGGGAAATGAGTCGTAATCAGAGGCATTTTGGAAAGAAAGGATTGTTTGATTGTGGCATCATCAAAGTCGTGAATCTTTTTTCGATCATGGAATAACACAAAAATGGGGGCACTTGGCCATACTTCATGAAAGGCTTTCAAAACCCGTTCCGCTCCGCCGTCTTGCGCGAGATAGTCATGCACTAAAGCGATGCGCATATGCTTACCAGGCTCCGGTTTTTTTAAGGACAATCCAGGGTGTTTTGATGAGAATAATACAGTCAGTAAAAAGAGTCCATTTTTCAATATAAAAAGTGTCTAGCCGAGCCTCTTCCTCAAATGTGAGATCACTGCGTCCAGAAATCTGCGCCAGGCCGGTTAGGCCCGGACGAATGGCGAATAAAATCGCGTGGGTATCAGCATATTGTTTTACTTCACGCGGCTGATGGGGGCGCGGCCCGACTAGGCTCATGTCCCCCTTGATGACATTCAAACACTGGGGCAGTTCATCCAGGCTCCAGCGTCGAAGAAAGTGGCCGAAGGGTGTGACGCGTGGGTCGTTGAGGATTTTGTAAATGGGTCCACTTTTGCCATTCTGTTTTTTAATTAATTGCTCCTCAGTTTCGAGCGCTTTTTGTCCGGCAGTGCCAAATTGCGTTCCGGTCGAACTGTCTTGGTACATTGAGCGGAATTTAAAGGCAATAAATTTTTTTCCGAAACGTCCCACGCGTTCATTCTTATAAATAATAGGGCGGCCGGTTTCAATGAGGATGCCGACGGCAGCTATCAGCCAGAGCGGACTGGTGATAATAAGAAGCAGCACAGCGCCAACGATATCAACGATTCGTTTGGCAAAACCACCCCAGCCAAATAATTTGGTGCGGCGCAATTCAATAATGGGGATGGCGCCGATTGCCGAAATGGTGATATTTGTGGAAATGGTATCAAAAAGATCAGCCGAATATTTAAAGATGAGGTGGTGGGTGTTGGCGAAGTCGATCGCGCGCAGGGCTTCTTTTTCGTTTGCTTTTGGGTTGGTAAAAATAAGTTCATCAGGTAAGTTTTTTTGCAGCCCTTCGGCCGCTGCCATTGTGAAGGAAGGTATGGTTCCCACGACGCGATAACCAAGTGCTGGTTTGGCCCGCAGGTACTTGGCAATTATTTCGGCAACCGACTCTTCCCCCACAATAACAGTTCGCCGCAACCCGTAACCAAGATGATAAAGCCAATTTTTTAAAAGTTTCATGACAATGCGTCCGAGCCAAATATAAAGTATGGCCAAAAGCCAACTGGCCAAAACAAGAAAACGCGAGTCGAATTTTTGTAACGTAAAAAAAACATAAATTGTGATGCCGGCAAAACCGGTGGAGCAGGCGACAAAGACGCGGGCAAGATCCCGCGCGAGTTTCCGGTTTGGGTCAGTGCTGTAGAGGCCAAATAAAGCGAAAATAAGTATCCAGCTCAAGGCGACGACCACGACGGCGGCCCAGTAGTGTTTCCAAGAGAGATTAAAAAGAACGGGCCGGATGGCTTGCACGACATCAGCGTAGCGGAGGTTATAGGCAGAAAAGCCGGCGAGCAAGAGCAGACCGTAATCGATTGGAAGCTGTAAAAAAGTGAAGATGAATTCAAGCCGTTTCATAGTGAAGTGATTTTGTCCTAGTGTACGTTTTTTAAGCTCGAAAGTCAATTTAGACTATTGACATTTTTGTTATTTTATGCTATTTTTAAAGCCGATGCCAGACGATCGCCTCGCATACGCGGGGAGGAAAGTCCGAACACCATTCGATGCCTGTTGCGGTGGTTGATTCATGAAAAGTAATTTTCTTGTCCAATACCGGTTAAAGGCTTCGTTTCCATTGGTAGTGGGTAACGCCCACCATCGGCAGCAGCAATGTTGTCATCGGGAAAGTGGCACAGAGACAATACTATTCGCCATCTCGGCGAAGAAAGGTGAAAAGTGTAGGGAGATTTTAGTTCTATAGACTAAAGTTACTCTACTCCTCCGTCAGCAATGGCGGATGGTGCTAAACCCTACCAGGTGCAAGAGCAGCCTCGATGAATGTCGGGGAAAAGTTCGCTCGCTATCGGTTCTGTCTTTTTGGCAGAGCCAAGGATCGGTGCAGCAATGCATCGACAAGAGAAATGACCGTCATCCCGGCTCTGTCGGGAGACAGAATTCGGCTTATCGGCATAAAAAAATACCGTCCCTCTGGACGGTATTTTTTTATCTTTATACTTTTTATACTTCAATAACCACCGGGAGGACCATTGGGCGTTTTTCGGTTTTGCTGAATAAGAATTGTCCAACATAATCGCGAATTTTATTTCGGATGTAATTGGTGTCAGCCCAGGAAAGCGGGTCGGATTCAATTACCATTTTTTTGACGCGATGGCGCATATCTTCAATGAGCTCTTTATGCGATTTGAGAAAAACAAAACCACGCGAAATGATATCCGGATTTTGGATCAATTTGCCGGTTTTACTGTCCACCGTCGCAATTATAACCACCATACCATCTTCGGCCAAAACTTGACGATCGCGCAGAACAACATTGGTCTCATCTGAAACTCCCAGACCGTCGACGAATACATAATCCGCCGGAACTTTTTCTTTGGTTAGGGTGCCCAGGCCATTTTTGAATTCCATCACCTGACCGTTATCGGCAATGAAAACATTTTCTTTTGGCATACCTAGGGACAGGGCAATTTTCCCGTTGTAGTACAGTTTGTAGTGGTTACCATGAATTGGAACAAAATATTTCGGACTCAGTAGGCGGATCATTAGTTTTACATCTTCGGCCTTGGCGTGACCACCAGCGTGCACATCCATCATTTGATAATGGACCACCTCGGCTCCTTTGCGCAGGAGGGTATCTTTCAGGCGTTGCACCGTGCGTTCATTGCCAGGAATGACTGAAGATGAAAAGACGACAGTGTCGCCCGGAACTAATTTGACGTCGCGATGTTCACCATTAGCAATACGCATAAGCGAGGCATTTTTTTCGCCTTGTGCACCCGTGCAGATGATGACAACTTTAGACTGAGGATATTTATTGATGGTTCGTAGATCGACAAGGGTTTTCGGGCTGAATTTCATATAGCCTAACTCCTTGGCAATCTCTACATTGCTTTTCATTGAAAAACCGCCAAGGGCGACAATTTTGCCCATTTTTTCGGAGATTTCAATAAGCTGTTTGATACGAGAGAGGAGCGATGAAAAAGTGCCGATGATGACGCGTCCCGGTGCTTTGGTTAAAATATCGTCAAGGCTTGTCGCAATATTGGTCTCGGAGATTTGGTGACCATGTTCGTCGGCATTGGTCGAATCGGAGAGCAGCGCCAAGACTCCTTCGCTCCCGATTTTGGCGATGCGCTGCAGATCGGCTGGCATTTCACCTGCCGGTTGATAATCAAATTTCCAGTCGCCAGTGTGGATGAGCGTGCCTTCAGGCGTCTTGATAACGATGCCGAGTGAATCGGGAATATTGTGGTTTAAATGGAAGAAAGAAACTTGAAATTTTCCGAGATATAAGGTGTCGTTGAGCGAGACGTTGTTCAACGTGAGCGGTCGGACGTCTTTAAAATCTTCTTGCCGTTTTTTGATGATGGCATTGGTGATTGGCAGCGCAAAAATTGGAGGGTAGCCAATTTTGGGAATTAGGTGCGGGATTCCGCCAATGTGATCATAGTGACCATGTGTAACGATGAGGCCGCGAATATTTTTTTCTTTACCTTCCAGGTAATTCATGTTGGGAATAATATAGTCAATTCCCGGCATATCTTCTTCGGGAAATTGCAAACCCATATCGATAAGAATAATATCGTCGCCGTATTCAAGCAGCGTACAATTGCGGCCGATTTCTTCAAGACCGCCTAAAACAATCAGACGCAGTTTTGTCTCGCCCTTGTTCGGAAGATTTGTGATCATTGGTTTGATCGGATTGCCACGCACGGAGGAAGGGATAATGAACCGCGACGGCGAATGATAGGGAGCGACAGACGTGTTGGAGGTTTTGCTACCGTACGTGCGGCGTGGCCGACGGCTGTAGCCACTTGGTGCTGTTTGGTTTCCACGGGTTTCCTTTGGAACCATAGATAGAATAAAAATAAATAAAGAATACTAGAGTTGCGTTTCGGGCCTTTAGACCGGAACGCATATTGGTGCGGACGGAGGGACTCGAACCCTCAAGGATTACTCCATACGCTTCTGAGACGTACGCGTATACCAATTCCGCCACGTCCGCTTACTTCCACTGTAGTTTTGTTTTCACATACCATGAGGCGCTGCCGGCAAAACGAGCCGCCGGAGTCGGTAGTTCTGCAAGTGACACACCTTTAACGGTGGTATTGATCGCGACTGTATAATCTGGCGTGTACAGAAAAATGGCCGGCAGTTGAGTGATTAAAATGCTCTGAAATTTTTGGTACAGTTCACTTCGTTGGTTGGTATCCAGTGTCGTACGGGCTTGTTCAAGCAACTTATCGGCAGTAGGGTCACTGAACATAGCCAGGTTAAGGCCGGGATAGGCAGTTTGCGATGAGTGCCAAAACGGGAAGGGGTCTCCTTCAGGGCCCATCACTTCTCCATATAATAGGATTTGGTAATTTCTAGTTTGTAGGACATCGCGGACGATCGAACGGCTGCTCACCACATTGATATTCGTTTTGACGCCGATTTTTTCCCACATATTTTTGATCAGTTCGGCGGCGGCAGTATATTCTGGCGTGTCGACCGTCGTAATTGTTACCGTCAGAATGTTGTTATTTTTGTCGCGGCGATAGAATTGCTCTGATTCGTCCATTTCCCCCTGAATTGTCGACGTAACGTCGATGTTGTCGCTGGAGGCAGAAACTGTGCTGGTTGAATTCGGCGTGCTGGAAACGGTGAGTTGTTTTTGTAATTCTGCAACGCGGAGTTTGAAATAATCTTCCGGCTGCAGCCGAGTCCACCCATTTTTATCCAGGAGTTGGTTGGCGCTGTTTGGATCTGGGGGAATGGGCTTAAGGTTCGGATTATAACCGACGCTGCCCGGCAGGAATGGCGAGACAATCGCATCGCCATTATAATTGAGGACATCGGCGACAATTTGATTTTTGTCAATCGCTTCCGCCAACGCGGTCCGAACGTTTTCATCCTTCAACTGAGGGTAAGTCTGGTTGAAAAAAAGGGCGGTATATTGAGGCAGATGCACCGAATAGGTGGCGATATTTTTACTTTGGAGTTTGTCGGTTAAATTTTGGGGAATGAAACTGACGGCGTCGACAAGGTGACTTCTTAAGGCTTCAACGGCCGCATCATAGGCGTTGAAAAATTTAAACGTCATAGTGCTGAGATAGGGTTTCTGGCCGAAAAAATTGTTGTTACGCGCCAGAGTGTAGGAGCTGACGTGGCCACCGGCGTCTTTAATCAATTTGCTGAATTCCCATGGCCCCGCTCCAATCGGTTCAAGATTGGCACTGGCCAGTTGAATTGTGGTTGGAGTCACATCTCCCCACACATGCTCAGGCAAGATGCCAACGGTTAGACTGTTAAGAAAGGGGGCGAACGGCTGACTAAGGGTAAAACGGACGGTGTAGTCATCAATTTTTGCCACTTTTATTCCTTGGAATGTGGTAGCGAGCGGAGTACCTACGGCCGGATTCTGAATTAAAGAAAAAGTAAAAAGCACATCATCGGCGGTAAAAGGTTTGCCGTCCGACCAAGTTACATCCGGACGAAGGGAGACGGTGTATGTTTTGCCGTCATCGCTCACAGTATAATTTTGGGCGAGATAGGGCTCAAGTTGCCCGTCTTTCCCATAGTGGAAGAGACCGGCGTAGACCAGTGAAGTAAGATCACTATCAACGCTACTAGCACTGGCAAAAAGCGGATTGACATATTTTGGTTCCCCGATAAGTGCTTCGCTGTAATCGCCACCACTGGCCGGAACGAAGGTGATATGGTGCGACAAAAAAATTCCGATGAGAAGTACGAGACCGGCGCTCATTAAACAAAAACCGGCGACGAGTAATCGTTTTTCGATTTTATTTAAGAAGTTTCCAATATACTTCCATTGTGACCAACGCGGAAAAGCATTGGAACGGGTGTGTTTGAGCAAGGCGCGATTCAGTCGGTTGTAGGTGGAAACAAAAGGATTCTTCTGGTGAAAAAGAGATGGCCAGCGCATGGCAGTGGCAAAAAAGTAACTGCTTCGGCGTTTGGTTGCGCTTACAGCAGATGGTGAGTTTTATTTGTTGTTAGAGAAGCTTAGAAAAACAACCTGAGCAGCGAGACGAGGAAAAAAACTATAGCTATACCAATAGTAGCAAAATGGAGAATTTTGTCGACCCCCCGTCTGGTCGTGTAGACAGTGCTTGAACCGCCGAAGGCCCCGCCAACGCCAGCGCCTTTTTGTTGCAGCAAGATGACGGTAATCAAAAGAATTGCTAGAATGATTTGAACAATACTGAAAATAGTTTCTTTCATAAATTACGGAGAAGAACTGTGCTATTTACAAAGTAGTCACAGTATAGCATGGCTTTTTAAGTTTGTCAACGTAGCCAAGAACAAAGAGTTTTTCCTTGTTTCCAAAAGGCTGGTCAGCGCCTCAGGGTTGTGGTATGCTATCGATAATTTCCCATTTAGATTATGGCTTTCGTGCTACCAAAACCAACCCGCTGGTTCCAAACATGGTGGGGAGTCGTTTTACTGGGTTTGGGAACGCTGGTAATTTTTTTTATCGCTATCATCGCGGTGATGACAGTGCGATTTTGGTGGGCTTTAAAACATGGACAGACAGTGACTGCGCCGGTGGCTTTAAGCGGCACGGGGTTTACTGATACCGCCGCGGCTGGTGCGCCCGACCAAAATCAGGTTGACCGGGCAGCGGTCGAGGCCGGCTCCAATCCGATTTTGGGAACAATTGCCGCACCAGTAACTATTGTTGAATTTTTTGATTATAAATGTCCTTACTCGAAGCAGGCCGCGCCGATAGTGCAGCAGCTCGCGGCTGACGATCCGTCGAAAGTAAAGATTATTGTGCGAGATTTCCCGGCCGAATCGATTCATCCGGGCACGACCGATTTGGCGCGAGTGGCATACTGCGCCAAGCAGCAGGGAAAATATTGGCAGATGAATCAGCTCTTATTCGCCGAGCAGGATACGTTATCGAATCCGCTCTCGGACAGCGATCTCGCCAGTTTGGCCAGCCGGGCGGGAGTGGATTTGACGGCGCTTCAAAATTGTTTGGCCGATCCGGCGGCTTTGGCGGCGGTGACGAAAGATTATTTGGCTGGCATTCAGGCTGGCGTCCGCGGCACACCAACATTCTTCGTGAATGGACAAAAAGTCGAGGGCGTGATACCCTTGTCTCTTTGGCAGGGTTATTTGAAAAATTTTTAGAGTATCTTTATAAATAGGATCCATAGTGAGTTTCACTAATTGTCATTCTGACCCCGCCCTTGGCGGGGGAGGAATCTTCAAATTATATTGGCGAATTGGTAATAAGAAGATCTTTCACCCGCTCGCCGAGCGAGGCGAACTGGTTCAAGATGACAGCCAAAATGTTAGCACATTTTGACCATGTTAAGTAAATTGTTAGAATAAATCATAATTAGTCCATATGAATACTTCCTTTTATCGTTCGGTAGTATTGATAGTGGCGATGTTTTTTTTCCTGGCGCCAGCGGCGGCCTTGGCTCAGGATCAAACTAATCCAGCTTTCAATACTATTTGTTGGCAAAAAATTGATTGCCTAAATGCCCGGGCCCAGTTGGCGTGCGGTGAACCATATCAAAATGCGTTGAAGGACTCTAGTTGTGACAAGTCTAAGGTCGATGCGATTCCTAATGGTTTTGTTTCTGACGCAAGCGCCGCGCCCTGCACTGGTGGAACGGGGAATGCACAGTGGGGCAGATGCTTGCCAGCCGGCGTGACCAAAACGGAAATTTCTTTCGGCGGCAAAAGCAGCTTTACCAACATTGGTGATTTTATTCAGTATAATTATAAATATTTAATTGCCATTGCCGCAATTTTGGCGACGATTGTTATTGTTATCTCCGGCGCGCAATGGGTGGTGTCGGGGGGCAACAGCGAAATAATATCCAGCGCCAAGAAACGCATTGGTGGGGCGATCATCGGACTTTTTTTGGCTTATTCCTCGTATTTTATTCTTAATACCATCAATCCGAATTTAGTTAATTTCCGTCTGCCACAGACGTGGATGGTCCGGGCGATTCAAATTGTTCCGCAATTTTGTTCGGATTTGTCACCAACGACGTCTTTGGCTCTGGCGTCTCCTGCCGGCCAACAAAGTCAGCCAATCAGCCCCAGCAGCACGTTTACGTATGATAAAAGCTATGCCAGTTCAACTGCAAACAACAGTTTGTTAGCAGATTTTCCTTGCGGGGCGCGGTTTGTTTCACAGACCGGTGAGACCGCAGCGTGTTTTGGGGATAACTGTGTGAGTTCTACGCCGGCGTGCATCAATATACATTTGGATAATGTTAAAAACAGTGATTATTATTGTGCTGATGCTTCGGTGGCGGGAACGATTGCGGGGAATTATATAATTCCACCAACGTGTCTTCTACACAGTGGCTATGTGTTTCCCTATTTGGCTGATAATGATTCAGAGAATGGTATCACGGCGCTTTGTGACTATAATGGAAAGATTTACGTACCGTATAAGTATATTGAGAGCTCGTTTGATGCTCAATTGACAGGTATGCGTGTAAAAGATGATCCTCAAAATAAAATTGATTATTTTATTTTGCCAAAGGCTACCTGGGATCAACTAACAAAAATGGAAAATAGTTGCAAGGCTAGCCTTAGCAACAATGGTACTTTTATTGGCTTTGGTTTGTTATTGAACATTAACCGATCTTGCTCTTTGGCTAATGTCAGTCATTTGGTTGGCAACAAGGGTCAGGATCTCGGTATTTTTGAGAATGTAGATTTGGGTTTTGGTAGTACTCTGGCAGTTTTGGAGGGTAATTATTCGTTCAATGAGAGTGATTTGTTTACCGGTGATCAGTTGCTTTATGGCGAAGCCAAGCAGCTTTCGATTGATGTCTCTACTTTCTCTACTCCATAAAGATGAACTATGTCCGATAAACTCGTTATCAAAGGCGCGCGGGTGCATAACTTGAAGAACGTTTCGCTTGCGATTCCAAAAAATAAGCTGGTTGTTTTAACGGGTTTATCCGGTTCGGGCAAATCAAGTTTGGCTTTTGATACTATCTACGCCGAGGGACAGCGACGCTATGCCGAGTCCCTATCGAGCTACGCCCGGCAATTCATGGATGTGCAAGATAAACCGGATGTTGATGGTATTGAGGGATTATCGCCAACGATTGCCATTGATCAAAAAATTTCCACACAAAATCCGCGTTCCACCGTCGGCACGGTCACGGAAATTTATGATTATTTCCGATTGCTCTTCGCGCGGGTCGGTACGCAATACTGCCCTGATTGTCACGTTCCGGTGACGACATATAGTTCCGGAGAAATTGTCGAACGGGTGCGTAGTTTGGCGCGCCAAGCATCAACAGTTTTGATTTTTTCTCCACTCGTACGCAAAGCGGCGGTGGACAAACGAGAGCTGCTTGAAAAAATCGAGAAGTCTGGTTACGAATGGGTGCAGGTGGATGGAGAACTTATGAAAATTAATGATGTCGCGCGTTATTCTTTTGACGCCAACTCTACGTATGCGGTCGATTTGTTGGTCGGTAAAATTACCGATATTAAAAAGGAAGACCCTTCAAAGGCGGTGGAGACGGCGGTCGATTTGTCTAATGGTCTGGTACGGATCGCCTACGATGAAAAAAGTGAACTCCTATCGACCATCGGACTCTGTCCCAGTTGCGGGCGGACAGTGCCGAGCCTCGATATGCGCAGTTTTAGTTTTAATAGTCCTTACGGTGCTTGCCAGCGTTGCACAGGTCTTGGCGTGACCATGGAAGTGGACGCTAATTTAGTTATTCCCAACACCAAACTCACGCTCGCCGAGGGGGCAATTCAACCTTGGACCAGAATTACCGGTAATCAAACATGGTATCAAAAAATCGTTGCCAAGGTGGCTGAGCGCTACCATTTTTCGGTAAATACGCCGGTGGCCGAACTGCCGGCTAAGATGCTGGATATTGTTTTGTATGGCGGCGGTAATGAGCAATATGAGGTTGATGGTAAAAAAGTAACTTTTGCCGGCGTGATTCCTGATTTGATGCAGAAGCATCTGGAAACGAATTCCGAATATGTACGCAAAGAGATTGAACAATACATGCGGGAAAAAATTTGTCCGATTTGCCAGGGGAAAAGATTGCGCAGCGAAAGTTTGGCTGTGCGCATCGGCGATTATACAATTGCGGACGTGGCGGCGATGAGCATTGAAGAGTCATCCGCCGCCCTGCAGAAAATTTTTGGAAAAAATTCCGTGTCAGTAAAACCAAAACAACTGGCGATCGTGGAGCCGGTCTTAAAAGAAATCGTACCGCGGTTGAAAAATTTGGAAGAAGTTGGTTTGGGCTATCTCAATTTGAGCCGGTCAATGAATACGCTTTCCGGCGGAGAGGTGACCCGTGTCCGTCTGGCCAGCCAGCTGTCAGCCGGCTTGACCGGCGTGATTTACATTTTAGACGAGCCGTCGGTTGGTTTGCATCCACGTGATAATCAAAAACTTATTGATACGCTCAAATATCTCCGCGATCTTGGCAATTCTGTTCTTGTCGTGGAACATGACCCGGCCATGATGCTTGAAGCGGATTATCTCATTGATGTTGGACCAGGTGCGGGCGTGTACGGAGGCCAGATCGTGGCGGCT
>JAJYIJ010000099.1 GCA_021790135.1 bacterium
CATAATTAAAATTAGTGTAGGCTTGCAACGTCCTTGAGGACTTCCTCGGCGTGTGTGGCCGGTTCTACTGTATCATATATTTTAGCTATTCGGCCATTTGGATGAATCAAAAAGGACATCCGTTTCGCGCCCTCATATTCATGGCCCATAAATTTTTTCTTGCCCCAGACACCATAGCCATTTACCATCTTTTTATCCACATCGGAAAGTAGTGTAAATGGCAGCTTGAATTTAGCACTGAATTTTTCGTGGCTGGCGTTTGAATCAACCGAAACACCAACAATGTTAATCTTATTTTTTTTGAAATCAAGAAATTGGTCGCGTAGAGTGCAGGCTTCGGTAGTACAACCAGGAGTATTGTCTTTCGGATAAAAATAAACAAGCAGGTAGCTCCCTTTAAAGTCCGCCAAAGAATGTATTTTGTTGTTTTGATCCGGCAGTGAGAAATCCGGCGCCTTTTGGCCGATAGACAATGACATAGGCAAATCCAATGAGTATTTATATGATAGCATATTTATTGCTCCTGACAAAATCTTAGCTATCAGGTATTTCATTTTGGGCTTGCATTTTTGTTTAAAAGTCTGTATACTTGGCCATAGGTATATTCAATTTTAATCAGCTATTATGAACAGTGCTCTTAAAGCGCGGCTCAAACAAAGTAAAAAAAATAGTAAAAAGGGCAAAAGTTTAGCTCGAAAGACCAAAAAATATCGCAAGAACAATTACTGGACTAAACCGAAAGCCATCAAATAGAATTTAAATAAAAAATGCCTCATTTCTTTCCCTGAGGCTTTTTTATTTTGTATGTTGATGGTTGCCAGATTATATGCTACGCGCTATACTAGAAGCATTATGATTTCTTTTTTGCGTCGAAACAACACTATTTTTATTTTGTTGACCTTATTTTTTATGGTGGCCGCTGTTCCCGTTGCTCGGGCGGATACGGCCACTCCAACCAAGGCAGAACTGGAAGCAGAATTAAATCAAATCGAAGCTCAGATTGCCGGCCTTCAAGGTCAACTTGCTACCACTCAATCACAAAAAGCAAAGCTCGCGGCGGAAATAAGCAGTCTCCAGACCCAAGAGGCGGTTTTGCGTTTGCAAATCAAAAAAACGAATCTTGTTATCAGTGATTTGAATACGAAATTAGACCAGACAAAGCAATCCATTCAGCAAAACGTGGCAAAAACTAAGGCGTTTGACAAAGAAATCACTCTTCTTCTAGATCAAATGAATAAAAATGACGACTCGCTTTTTGTCAGCGTTTTTGATAATGGTGGCTTGACCGCCGCCTTTCAGGATTTTAAGGATTACGCGACGATTTCTTCAGAAATCGCAGATTTAACCGCCCAGACCAGAGCAGTTAAGGTGCAGCTTGATTCACAACAAACGCAGCTCGGGCAGCAACAAGATGATGCTCAGCAACTTTTGTCGATTAAAGCCATCCAACAGCAGTCACTGGTCGATAAACTTTCGGAACAAAAAGTACTATTGGCACAAACCAAAGGTAAGGAGGCAACGTACGAAAGTCAAATTAGCGATTCCCAAAAACAAGCCGAGGAAATCCGTAATCGCATTTATCAGTTGTTTGAAGGCAATACCACCGTTACTTTTGGACAAGCGGTGAGCATTGCCGAGAATGTAAGCCAAATGACGGGGGTTGAGGCGCCATTTTTACTGGCGATTTTGACTCAGGAGTCCAATCTTGGACAGAATGTTGGTACGTGCAATCGTCCTGGGGATCCGCCAAGTAAATCGTGGCGGGTGGTGATGAAACCGGATCGTGACCAGCAGCCTTTCATTCAAATTACACAGGCGCTAGGCCTCAATACCGACACCACCCCAGTTTCTTGCCCAATGCATAACAGCGATGGCAGTCAACTTGGCTGGGGAGGAGCCATGGGGCCGGCGCAATTTATTCCTTCCACTTGGATGGGTTATATTTCACAAATTAGCGCCTACACGGGCGAAGTCATGCCAAATCCTTGGGACATTCGCGATGCGTTTTTGGCGGCAGCAATAAAATTGAAAGCTGACGGCGCCAATAATACCTCAACGGGAGAATGGGACGCGGCAATGCGTTATTTTTCTGGAAGTCTTAATACGCGCTATAGTTTTTACGGCGATAACGTGCTGGCGCTGACGCAGAAATATAAGAGCGACATTTCTACCATCAGTAGCTAGCTGCGACGGCAAGAGAATTTAGAATTTCAAGCGAGAAAGTTCCTGAAGAAGATTTTTTCCCCACTCTTTTACACGCTGTTCGTTGTTTAAAAGATCGAAAAAGTAGCCGTCGATTCTGAGCGATGGCCGTATTTTTTTGAGGGCATGAGTTTCAGCAAATTTTTCTAAGTGGTCAACTGCACCACAAAAATAAGTGTATGATCTGTCTCCGCACCCAAAAATCGCGCACGGTTTATTGTTATACTGTTCGCCTGCTGCCTTCTCCATAAACGCGATCATTGTTTCTTGGGGCGAACCATCGCCATGCCCTTTCACCCGCCAACTTGGCGATCCAAGCAAGATTCCATCGTAATTTTGCAGTTCACTTGGCGAGGTAAGAGCGGCCTTTTTCAGAATAACTTCATATTTTGGCGCCAGCATGGCTTGCAGAGTCCGGCCGACCAGATATGTGCCGCCAGAATTACTGGCGTAGACAATGATAATCTTTTTTTTCATACATACATCTTGAGAATTTTTGTGATGTCACGTTTTTTGGTGCCACCATGTATCGGCGGAAGTCAGCAGT
>JAJYIJ010000017.1 GCA_021790135.1 bacterium
CGTTGGAACAAGATCAGGAATGGCATTACAATCAATTATTTGCCCCCGTACTTTTTTACCACCGCGAACAACCAATTCGCTTTCATTTTTTAAGATATCAGCACCCATACTTTGCAGGATTTCTATCAATCGTTTGTCACCCTGGGCATCAGAAAAATCTAAACCCTTGATAGATATTTCTCCTGGGAGAAGTACGCCGGCAGCAATCGGATATGAAGCGGAAGAAAAATCTCCGGGGATCTCGGCGGTGAAAGCCGAATAGGTGTGCTTACCGCTTACAATGAATACATCGTTCCCCTCTTTTTCTTGGCGGCTATAGTGCACCCCGAGTTTATCGAGCCAGCGAAGCGTCATATCCACATACGGTCGTTCATTCAAATTGGAAACTGTGATAACTGACTGACCGGGAATAAGCGGCAGCGACATGAGGAGCGCCGACAAATACTGTGACGTGGTGCCGTCAAGCGTGACGTTGCCACTCTTCAGTATTCCAGAAATTGTTAGTGGGCAGGTGCCGTTGGTATCTTTGATGGTGAGCCCAAACGACCGAAGCGCGTCGATGAGTTCTTGCATTGGACGCGCTTTCATTTGTTCGCCGCAATCAAGCGTCATTGGCATGTCCGCACTTTTGCGCAGACCAAGAAGCGGCAAAACAAAACGAGTGGTGATGCCGGAATTACGGGTGAATATTTTTTCTATTACCTTCACAAAGGGCACGCCAGAACTTTCAACTGTCACATCAAAACCGCCCGAGAGTTTATTATCCGCTCCGAGCATAACCTTCGCTCCAAGCGCTCGACAAACGTCGATTGCTGCTTCAGTATCATCAGAATGTAAAACATTCTTAAGCGTGGACGTGCCTGTTGCAACAGCAGCCAAAAGCAAAGCGCGAACAGAATGCGATTTAGAGCTTGGGACCATTACGGTACCGGAAAATTTTTGAGTTGTAGCAATGTGTAATTCCATAAAAGAAAAGAACCTCGTTTCCGAGGTTCTTCTTGTAATATAGAGCAATTTTAGTTATGCGCTAACAAGGCCTCGGTCAAGGTTCTTCCAAAAGTAAAAGTAAAATTTTTGGACAATGTTAGTCATATAATGTTAGTCATATGATGTTTCTACAGTACCAGAACCTCTTTTTGTCGTCAAACAATTTATGTGGATAACATATTACTTAAGCGCAATAACTAACTCCTCCATTTTCTTCCGAACGCCTTCTTTACCACCGCTCTCACAGGCTTTAACAAGCGCGCTTCCAACAACCACCATATCGGCACTGCCTTTGAGCGTCCGAATCTGCTCCGCGTTCGAAATGCCAAAGCCGACCGCGGCAGGAACTTGAAAATATTTTTTCACGAGGGCGAGCGCGGGCTGTATGCCACCATCAATATCCGAGCGAACGCCGGTGGTGCCGCGAGTGGAAAAGCAGTAAACAAACCCTTCCGCTTTTTCCCCAAGTTTTTTGAGACGTTCTTCCGTGCTGTCGAGGCTGGCAAAACGAATCAGGACGAGATTATTTTTCTCAGCCTCGCTTTCAAGATGTTCATGGCTCTCGGCTTCCAGCGGGTAATCGGGAATGATAAGCCCAACTATCCCCGCTTTACCGGCATCATGACAAAATTTTTCTATGCCATACGTCAGGACAATATTAAAATATGTCATGAATAAAAGCGACGTCGCGATTGCATCTTCATGAGTTAATCGGTCGGCAAGTATAAAAGCGTCGTGCACGCATACACCATTTTCTAACGCAGCGGTATTAGCTTCACGGATGGTCGGACCGTCGCCCACGGGATCGGAAAATGGAATCTGGAGCTCAATGTAATCCGCCCCGCTCTCTGACATTGTCTTTACCAACTCGCGGGTTGTTTCAAGGTTCGGATAGCCCACGACAACATGGGTCATAAGCCCAAGACGATTTTCTTTCTTGATTTTCTCGAATTGTTTTTCCAGTGGGTGCATACTAATTGGCTTTGGTCTTAAGGAATTCTTTCCAGTTTGTATCTCCGAGCGCGTCAGCGACAATAAAAATGTCTTTATCACCGCGGCCGGAAATGTTGACGACGATGATTTTGTCTTTTGAGAGAGTGGGTGCGAGCTTGGTTGCTTCGGCCACAGCATGGGACGATTCCAGCGCCGGAAAAATGCCTTCAGTTTTGGCAAGGAGTTTGAAGGCAGTAAGCACTTCACTATCCGTCACAGCGTGATAGTTCACGCGACCATCTTTAAAGAGGCGAGCATGCTCTGGGCCAATGCCAGAATAATCAAGCCCGGCCGAAACACTATGGGTTGGTTCAAGCTGGCCATCGCTATTGGTCAGGAAAAAAGATTTATAGCCTTCGACGACGCCAAGTCTCCCCTGCCCCTGGAGACGCGCCGCATGATCGCCGATTTTGCCAGTACCTTTCCCGCCGGCTTCTGCACCAATCATTTTAACATTTATATCATCGAGAAAGGCATTGAAAATCCCAATGGCGTTACTCCCACCGCCGACGCAGGCGATGAGATAATCCGGAAGTTTACCTTCCGCGGCGAGGAGCTGCTCTTTTACTTCGAGTCCGACAATACTCTGAAAGTCACGCACCATTGACGGATACGGATGTGGACCAAGCGCCGAGCCAAGCAAGTAATAGGCGTCATTCGGGTGCGCAATCCAATCCTGGAGCGCCGCCATCACGGCATCTTTGAGGCGCTTTGTTCCGAATTCAACCGGCACCACTTTAGCCCCGAGCTGCTCAATCCAGAACACATTCGGCCGCTGACGCACCACATCAACCGCACCCATATATACCGTGCATTCGAAACCGAATTTGGCGGCGACAGTCGCCGTCGCAAGGCCATGCTGACCAGCGCCGGTTTCGGCGATCAGTCGTTTTTTGCCCATACGTTTCGCGAGGAGCCCTTGCCCGAGGCAATGATTGATTTTGTGCGCGCCAGTATGATTGAGCCCCTCATTTTTGAGATAGATTTTGGCGCCACCAAGTTTTTCTGTCAGATTCTTGGCAAAGTAAAGCGGTGTCGGCCGACCGGAATAATGTTGGTATAAATCAAGAAGCTCTTGCTCAAAGATCGGATCACTCTTGGCTGCTTCATAGGCTTTGGTCAATTCATCGAGCGCCGGAATGAGTGATTCGGGCACATAGCGACTGCCGAACTCACCAAAATAACCAAACGGATCGGCGTCATAACTCGTTTTGAAGAATAATTTTTTCATACGGTATTTTTTACTAGTGCTGCAACGTTGTTAATAAGACTATGATCTTTTTTCCCAGGGGCGAATTCGACTCCGCTATTGAGATCCAAAATTTCTGGACGAACAGTTTGTGTTGCTATGACTATGTTATCTGGATTAAGGCCGCCGGCAAGAATGTCGACCGGAATATTTTTAAGGAGTGACCAGTCAACTGGTTTACCTCTTCCCGCTCCGGCGTCAAAAAGTATTTTGTCCGCGATGCCGCGGTAGCATCCCGCCCTTTCTACATCAGCAGGAGTTTTGATAATAATTGTTTTCCATACGGCACAAACTTTCTTTACATCTGTAACTTCTTCGACATTTTCTTCTCCATGAAGCTGCACGATATCGAGGCTGATTGTGTGGACAGCTTTTTTTACCATCTGTGATTTTTCATCAACAAAGACGCCAACGCATTGAATGCCTGGAAATTCTTTTTTGATCGGCTGAACAATATTTTTCGCCTGTTCAACAGTGAGTGAGCGCGGGCTGGACGCAACATTAATAATAAATCCGAGATAATTTGCTCCGGCTTCGGCCGCAGCGCGCGCGTCGTCAAGCGAAGTCAGCCCACAAATTTTAAGCTTTGGCTTTAATAATAATTCTTTTACTTTGCCGAAAACATTTTTTGCTTCCATAAGCGTCGTACCAACCAAAATACCAGTGGCGCCGACTTGAAATATTCTACAAACATCAGTGCGGGACTCTATGCCTGACTCGGCAATAACAAATGTTTCTTCCGGAAGAAGTGGATGCAGGTGCACCATGGCCGTGTAATCAAAAGTAAAATCAGCGAGATTGCGCTGGTTAATGCCGACCAGCGGACAGTTAAGCGGCGCGATTTTTTCAATATCAGACTCATTATGCACTTCAACCAGCACATCAAGGCCAAGTGACGTCGCCAGGGTACTTAATTTTTTTATTTCTTCTTGGGTCAAAATTGCAGCAATGAGAAGGACAGCGTCAGCACCAGCAAGTTTGGCTTCGTAAGCCTGATATTCATCGATAATAAAATCTTTGCGCAAGATTGGAAGTAGCGTATTTTTGCGCACGCGCCTGAGATCATCAAGACTGGCGTTGAAATGACTATTCGTTAAAACGGAAATAGCAGCGGCGCCGGCCGCTGAATATTTTTTCGCCTGCTCGATGATGTCTACTTCGGAGTTGATAACGCCATGCGAGGGCGATGCGCGTTTAATCTCGGCAACCAGAGCTAGTGGTTTCGCGGCCTTAAGCGCTTGCAAAAAACGTGGCGGATTGGTTGGCAGCTCATCAACTTTTTTTTGCAAAACTGAAAACGGCACGGTTTTCTTGGCCGCTTCGACACGAATTCTCTCATCAGCAACAATTTTCTCGACAATCGTCATACACGGATAATTTCTTCCAATTTTTTAAAGGCTGTATCGGTCGATAGACTATCTTCAGCCATTTTTTTGCCTTCTTGAAATGATGGGACAATTCCCGCGACATAAAGACCAAGACCAGCATTAAGGCTGATAAATTCTTTTTCCGCTGGTGTGCCTTCCCCTTTTAAAATTCTTTTTGCCGCTTCGGCATTGTAGGCAACGTCGCCGCCTTTCACATCGGCAAGAGAAAATATTTTACTTGGCTGAATAACAAACTCATTCATTGCTCTGTTGCGTTTGAATTCAAACGCAAGCGTCGGCGCTGCGACACTCACTTCGTCAAGCCCATCGTCGCTCGAAACAAGAATCACATGCTCGGAGCCAAGCGCCATTAAAACTTGCCCTAATTTTTCGGCCATCGGGCGGGAGGATACGCCAATTACCTGGCGTGTGACTCCAGCTGGGTTCAAGAGTGGGCCAAGGAAATTAAAAATCGTGCGAATATCAAGAGCCTTTCGAATTGGGCCAATGTACTGAAAAGCGGGGTGGAAATGCGGAGCAAAAAGAAAAGCGAGACCGGTGGCAGCAAAGGCACTCTCAACCCCCGAAGCGGATGGAATAATTTTGACACCAAGGGCCTCCAAGACGTCAAAACTGCCGCATTTGGAGCTGATGGCCCGATTACCATGTTTCGCCACTTTACCCCCCAAAGCCGCTATAACGAAGGCCGAGAGGGTGGAAGCATTAATCGTCGAGACCCTGTCACCGCCGGTACCACACGTGTCGATTGCATTTTCAGAGAGTGGTACCGGAGTCATATGAGCGCGCAGCACCTGGACGAGGGCGCTGATTTCTTCAACGCTTTCGCCTTTGGCGGCGAGGCCAAGTAAAAAAGCGCCGGACAGAGCTGGATCGAGTTTGCCGGTAGCCAAAGCTTCACCGATAGCGGTCATTTCGTCGGCGGATACATTTTGTTTTTTGACTAATTTGCTGAGCACGTCTTTCATATATTTGAGAAAAGGAAATTTTCGAGCATTTTCTTGCCGCCTTCGGTAGCGAATGATTCAGGATGAAACTGTACACCCTCAATGGGGAATGTTTTGTGCCGAAGACCCATTATAATTTCTTGACCTTCATCGATCGCTGTGGCCGAGACGGCGAGGACTTCAGGGAGTGAACTTTTTTCAACCATAAGCGAGTGGTAGCGCATCACTTCGATATTTTGGGGAAGATTCTGAAAGAGGCCTAGGCCATCATGGCTTAAAAGGCTGGTTTTGCCGTGGCGCGGAAGCGGCGCTTTGATCACCCGCCCGCCAAAATAATACCCGATCCCCTGCATACCAAGGCAGACTCCGAGGACAGGCGTGATCCTGCCGATATCGGTGATAACATCGGCGCAGACGCCGAAATAGTTTTGATTGCTCGGATCACCCGGCCCAGGAGAGATAATAATACGATCGAAATTTTGTTTTTTTATTTCTTTAATCGTAATGGCGTCGTTGCGTTTGACAACCAAATCAAACGTCTTTGTTTGGGCGGTCAAAAGCTCCCCGACTTCATGATAGAGATTGAAGGTGAATGAATCGTAATTATCAAGAATAAGGAGTTTCATACAAATGTTTGTAAGACAGTTTTCATGGCGGCCAGTTTATTTTGAATTTCTTGGTACTCTTTTTTCGGATCAGAATCATAGACAATCCCGCTTGATGTCTGCATGTAGGCGTAGGAGCCCTTGCAAAAAAGGGTTCGGATAGGGACAGCAAAAGTGGCGTCGCCGTTAAAACCAAAAGTGCCGATCGCGCCGCCATATGGCCCGCGCGGCAGGGTTTCATTTTGGTCAATGATTTTGATGGATTCAACTTTGGGCGCGCCGGAGAGGACGCCGCCCGGAAGGAGGCTCGCAAGCGCCGAAAACATATCTTCGCCGGGGCGTAAGATCCCACGGATGGTCGAACCTATATGCTGCACGCGGCTCAAACGTTTTATATCCATAAGGCTCGACACTTTGACAGAGCCAAAAATCGACACGCGGCCGATATCGCTCCGATGCATATCAACAAGCATCACGTGTTCGGCGATTTCTTTGGGATCGTTCAAGAGCTCCCGAGAGAGTTCTTTGTCTTCGGCTTCACTCTTTCCTCTTTTCGTCGTGCCGGCCAAGGGAATAGTTTCGATGGCACGATCAGACACTTGGAGTAAGAGCTCGGGGCTGGCGCCAAGGATGGTGACATCATCGTCCTGATAATAATACATATAAGGCGAAGGGTTCACGGTGCGCAATCTTTCGTAGATGGCAATTTTGTCGCCGGTAATGTCAAATTCGCTTTTAATTCCGACTTCACACTGAAACGTGTTGCCAGCAATGATTTCGGCTTTGGTTTTTTCGACCAGCGCCTCATGTTCGCTTTCGTCTACCGCGTCGCCGCGAAATACAACGTGCGGCCGAGCGACCTTCGGCAGAGAGACGCTGATCAATTCTCGGATGAGATCTGATCGATCAGTGGTGTAATAGAAATACAAAATTTGGCGTGTCTCGGTGTCGAGCACGAGTCCGTCGGTGTAAACACCGAAGCTAAACTGATTAAACAGCGGATGGGTTTTGACGTTCACCGTCGGTTCGAAATAATTTACGGCGTCATAGCCAACATAGCCAGCGAGCCCGCCGGCATAACGACGGGCGATGCAGTCCATTGGCACAATTTTCTGAAGCTCGAGATACGGATTGTCAACTTCGTAATGCTCTGCGCCAATAACCAATGTCTTGCCGTTGGCATGAATTTTAATTTCCGGAGCAAAACCAATAATGGCGTACCGTGAGGTGCTACTGCTTTCACCAAGCGACTCAAACAAAAAACAGGTTGGAAATCGAGCACGAATTTTTTTGAAGAGTTGGTAAAAATCAAGATCATACCCTAGGGGGACATAATTGGCTTTTTTGGGGATTGAAATGAGCGGGATAGACATAAAAAAGAGCCTTTAGTAAGGCCGCTTGTTTCTGAAGTGAAACGAAAAACTTGCCTTACCGGTTCGGAAAGGCTTGCCACCATTTTAAATTTGAAGTGATATTTTTTTTCATTTTATTTTCTTCAAAACCTGATTAAATCCTCCCCTTTTATTTTGGAGCGCTCTCGAACCACGAGTGATCTTTGCGATACTCACACCAAGTTTCTTCGCAACGGTGCGCTGTGGCACGCCACTTTTGAGCATCTTCACTAATTGCCAACGTTCTATAATTGCTTTAAATTCTTGCGGGGTTAGGATATCTTCGAGAAAGGAAGCCAGCGTGGCTGGACTCAGCGTCTGCATAATGCCTATCAGTTCTTCTAATTGTGCTTTTTTAAATGCTCCCATGGTATTAACATTCGTACTGCTGTACCAGTACACAATTACATTTTACTACACTTCTTCGCGCCAGTCAATATGTGCCGGGCTGGTTATCCACATCTAACGCTGGTAGAGACCGGTCAGGCTGGCCTGGCCAATAACATGGCCGGCCATAGCCGCTTCTACGTCGGTTCGACTGCTGCCGCTTGGTAAAGACAAAACAGTGTCGACGGCATACAGAGTGAAAATGTAATGGTGCACGCCTGACGGCGGACATGGCGGCTCCCAGCCAAGACTGCCCGAGCTGTTCTTGCCCTGGCCTACTCCGACCGGCACAACGCCAATGCCAATGTCTTTGGTCTCAGGGTTAATATTCCACAGCGTCCAATGCGTCCACGTACCGGCCGGTGCATCCGGATCAGTGACAATAAGCGCCAAGCTTTTCGTCGAGGTCGGGACTCCCGTCCACTCTAGTTCAGGATGTTGACCTCCAGCGTCACAGGAATACGCGCGTGGAATAAAATCGTTATCGCGAAAAGCCGGGCTGGTGAGAAGCATATTTTTTTCTTGATTATAGTGAAAAAAATTTGAAGAGTAAAAATAAATAAGAAGCGCTGCGATGGCTCCGAACAGGATGGCGAGCACGACAACTATTGGCCAGTGAATCCTCCAAAAGGCGTACATACCGTCATTGTAACATGAGCCTGAAAGATGGGTCTAGGCTAAGGCCCTGAGCGCTTTCCTGAGTGATACCCGCCCAATGACAATGAGCTCAGTCATGGCGCGTGTTAAACCAACATATACTAAATCTTTTTGTATTTTTTTCATTTCCGTTTGCAGCTGCTCAGGTAACATATTTTTATCATAATCATAAAAATTCAGACCCACCAAAAATACGACATCAAACTCCACGCCCTGCGCCTCGTGTAGGTTGAAACAATGAATGGCGGGCAGAGCGGTAAAGCTTTTTTTATAATCTTCAAGGTAATCGGCTTCGAACGCCAGAATACCGACTGTTTTGCCGGTTAACATTTTACAACGGTTGCGTACATAAGCTATTTCTTCATTTTTGGTAGCAATTTCTTTTTCTATAACCGGCGGGCCAGAGCGCACATTTGACGGCACATTCACATCGTAGCCGAGCTTCTGGATGTAGGCTAAGATTTGTTTAGTGTTACGATATACTTTTTGCAATTTTACCATCCGTTCGGAGGGAACGATTTCACCAATATCCTGCCAATTCTGTACACTTCCGAGTTTGGTTTGTTGTACCACATCACCAACATACGTAATCGCTTTCAGACGAGAGTTGAGACATGATTTCAGTAGTTCTAATTGTTCAGGCAAATAATTTTGGAATTCATCGATAACCATCAAATTATATTCGGCGGCGAAAGAACCCTTTTTCTTACGATAAGCACCATTTTTCGCCTCCTCATAATACTCCCTTTCAAGCGATAAGCGGCCTTTTTCTTTTTGTTGTATTTGCAAAAGCACTGTTAGATCAACGCGATCAAGACTGCATTCTTCTTTTTGGATGCCCAATAGCTGTTTTTGTTTCTTCGTCAGATAGGGAGTATATATTTTTTCTAACACAGTAAAAAAATTTTTACTATGGCCGAGCGAAGACCATTCGGCTCGCAACGCCTGTATTTTATTATATTCATAAAAATACGACTCAGCCGTAGCGCCCGGTTCGCGGTATGTATGGTTCTCAATTTTCAAAATGTTCATTGCCCATTCGGCAAAGGTGCCCGTGACCACGTTTCTGATACCGAGTTCTGGCAACAGTTTAGAAAAATATGTTTTGGTGCCAGTATCCTGGAGTAAAACAAAAACGCTCTCCGGCGTAAAAAAGGAGGCTGTCTCCGGTGATTGCAATAAATAGGCGATGCGGTGCAGGGCCAACGTAGTTTTGCCTGAACCGGCCGCTCCAGAAATGACGAGCGGGCCACGATATGAAGCGCGGATAACGCTATCTTGGGCTTTCTCCATCTGTTCCACCACTTCAGGCAGCATAAAACTGTTTTTGTGCTGGCTGAAATGCTCCTGATACACAAGCTCCCGAGCGGCCGTGCTGCTTTCCCTGTCATAAAATACGACTCGCCCATCGACAATGGTGTAGTGTTCTATGCTTTCTATAACACCCTCTCGTATGCTGCCATCAGGACGACGGTATGAAGCCGGGCCGGGGTTTTCAAAACGAAGGGTGGCGGCCGGAGTAACCCAAGAATATATTCCGCTATCACTAAAAGAGAATTTACCGAAGTAAAGTGCTTGCTCTTTACCCTCACAACGAAAAACACATTTGGAAAAATATGGCGATGGATAGAGCTGATGAAGATTCTCAATTTGTTCTTGGTTGGCCGCCATCAATTGCCGGGTCGCTAAAACGTCGCCAGGGGTTAATCCACTTTTGGCTTCGGCCATCCTGTCAGCTTGCTTTTCACGGCGAACGATCATATCCGTAATCTTTTGCCGGATTACCGCTACGTGCTGCTGCACAATTTCGAGTAAGTGATTTTTCTCTTCTTCTTGCATAATTTTATTAGACAGTAAAAAACCGCCTTTTAGGCGGTTTTTTGGTAATTGTATATTTTTTGAATACTAGGTTGTAGTAAATGATATACCATAGTAACTTTTATAAGTTACCACCATTGTTTCATCTCGTCAAGTACGATGCCTTACGCCGTCGCCACTGGAGCTCCTGGGTTCATTTTACCTGGCACAAAAGCCAAGTAAGCAGGGATAACAAGATTGATGATGGGAACGATCATCAAAATACCGAGCCAGCTCGGATGGTTAAGATGTTTGGCTAGTTCCATATACAGCCAAATCGATACAATAATGTTAACGAAGGGCACAAAAAGGAGCAGTATCCACCAGTACGATTGACCAGCCACTTTGACGAATAAGAAAATGTTGGCGAACGGAATCCAGGCCAGCCAGGCATTGGGAGTGTTCGTCTTTTTGGCCATCACATAGAGCGTGTAGGCAAAGTACAAATAAAGCACCACCACAATGAAAAATAACACCCACCCCATGGTGGCGAGTGCACTCGCCATGGCGTATGACGAACCGGCACCGAGCGATGTTTGATCAGGCATATACTTAAATAAAAATAAATAATAAATAATTATTCCTCCTTTTTACAATCAGTGTACCACGAGAAGCCAACACTGGACAAGCATTAATTAAAACATCTCCTCTTGTTGTGTTACGGCAAAAAAAATGGTGCCACCGACGAGAATACAAATACCGAACGTCAAGGCCAAACTTGGACTAAATTGTTGCCAGACAAAGCCGCCGCCGATACCGGCAATCAAAGCACCAAAACCAGCGGCCGCGTTGAGGTAGCCGAAGGCCGTGCCGCGCACTTCCGGCGTGGTCAGTCGACCGGCGTATGAACGCGAGACGCCATCGGTGACGGCAAAAAATAACCCCAGGAGCACAAAACCGATAAAGAGAATAAGAACGTGGGCAGAAAAATCAAGAACAGCATAGGTGGCAATCAAAAAAAGGTAGCCTCCAATAAGAACATTTCGATCGCCAAAACGATCGGCCAATTTTCCTGCCAAAGGTGAAAAGGCGGCATAGGCAATGTTCGCGAGCATATAAAATAGCGGGATGTCGGCGATAACGAGACCGGCATCCTGGGTACGTAGAAGCAAAACCGCCGTCGGTAAAATTCCAGCCGAGATAATAAACGTGGCCAGCAAATACATTTTGAATCGGGGAGAGAAAGCGGCAAAATGCGTTTTGATCATCTCTTTCTTAGGCAAGGAAGAAAATAGTTCGGTAACAAACAAAAAGGATATAACACCAAAAACGCCAATAACAAAAGCTGTCAGAAAAATTTTGTTGAAACCGCCCGGGTAGATTCGAAGAATAAGATAGGCAACGAGCGGACCGACAATGGCGCCGGCAGTATCCATTGCCCGGTGGTAACCGAATGAACGGCCGAGCTGTTCGGCGGGCGTGGAGAGTGAAATAATGGCATCACGCGGCGAATCACGCAGCCCCTTCCCTACCCGATCGGTCAATCGCAGGCCGATTACGGGCGCGACAGTGGAAACGAAAACATAAAAAGGTCGGGTGACAGTGGAAAGCGCATAGCCGAAGACAGCAAAAATTTTTCGTTTGTTCAAACGATCGGACCAGTGACCGGAAAAAATCTTAAAAAAATTCGATGCCGCTTCGGCCAGCCCTTCCACTAAGCCAAGCGATTCGGCTCCGCTCCGGAGTACTGCTTTAAAAAAGGCCGGAAATACCGACAAAATCATCTCTGATGAAAAATCATTGAAAAAACTAGTGAGGCCGGCAAAAAAAACATTCGGCGGTAGACTGAAAATTTTTTCTCTTTTCATACCTCATGATGTCTCATAGAGTAAATCGTTCCCCATCGTACACTACGGTGGCGCTTGGCAGACGCTCTTTAACGAGCCGCTTCAGGAGTTCGTG
>JAJYIJ010000018.1 GCA_021790135.1 bacterium
TATCAATGTCGCCCGTCTGTAAATTAATTTTCTGCTCAGCATTACCGTGATCAGCCGTAATCACTGCCACACCTTTATTCGCGAGAACATGATCGACAATATCGCCGAGCATTTTATCGACAACTTCGCAAGCTTTTATTGTCGCTGCTTCATCACCGGTATGACCAACCATATCGGCATTAGCAAAATTAATCACGATCAAATCATACTGACCGCCGTCGATCGCTTTGATTGCTTCTTTGGCCACGCCCGCCGCGGACATCCCGGGTACCTCGGCGTAGTTAGCCACGCCCGGCGATGGCACGAGCATACGATCTTCACCCGGAAATGGGTCTTCCCGCGTGCCGTTTAAGAAAAAAGTGACGTGCGCGTACTTTTCCGTTTCCGCCACGTGGAATTGACGCTTGTTGTTTTTACTGGCCACCTCGGCGAGACAATTGATGACCACCACTGGCTCATAGGCCACCACCACCGGCAAATCCTTTTCATATTCCATCATCGTAACGAAATCGAGATTCTTAATGTAGTTGCGTTCAAATTTATCAAAACCAGGCAACACGAAGGCTTTCGTCAGCTCGCGTGCGCGGTCCGGACGGAAATTGAAAAAAATCGCGGCATCACCTGTTTGCACCGTCGTGATGGGCTTTTTGCTTTTATCGACGATAACCGTCGGAACAAATTCTTCGTCATACACTTTGTGTTCATAAGACGCGGCAATCGCGGCGATAGGATCCGTGGCTGTCTGTTCGGAAATCCCTTCGGCCATCGCCTGATAAGCTTTCTCCACGCGCGGCCAACGATTATCGCGATCCATCGCATAGTAACGTCCTGAAATACTGGCAATTGTCCCAACTTTAAGTTCTGCCATCTTTTTCTGGAGCTCTTCGACAAACTGCGTTCCGCTGTTATAAGTGCAATCGCGTCCGTCAAGAATCACGTGAATGAATACCTGTTTGTTAAGACCTTGCTGTCGGCATAGCTCAAGCAGCGCGTATAGATGCTCGTTGCTGGAATGAACGTTTCCATTGCTAAGCATCCCGATGAGATGAAGCCGCGATTTATTTTTTTTGACTTGTTCAACAGCCCCGAGTAAAGCTTTATTTTTATAAAAATTCCCGTTGGAAATTTCCTGATTAATGCGCGGACACGACTGATAGTAGACGCGCCCCGCCCCGATATTTAAATGGCCGACCTCGGAATTGCCAATTTCGCCGAACATCAAACCGACTTCACTGCCGGAAGCGTGCAAGGTCATCGCCGGATAATTTTTTATATAATCCAAAAAATGAGGGGTCCGCGCTTTGGTGATGGCATTCCCCTCGCTGGAGGGCGCCACTCCCCATCCGTCAAAGATGATGAGAACAACCGGCTTATACAAAGACATAAATAAACAAATTAAAACAACGCCCTGCCCGTCATTTCTTTTGGTTTGGCAATGCCCATAACTTTCAAAAGCGTCGGCGCGACATCAGCCAATTTCCCTGGGTGCAGTCGTTTTGGCGCTTTGACCGATACTAATCGCGAATGGCTCGCAGGCAAAATCAGTACGAAAGGCACCGGGTTAATGGAATGCTCGGAATCGACTTCGTCGGTTTTTAAATTGAGCATTTCTTCCGCATTGCCATGATCGGCGGTAATCGCGCAAATGCCACCGATCGCACCAATCGTTTTCACGATCCGGCCCAAAGCGCGATCGATCGCCCCCACTCCCTTCTCGGCTGCCGCCAAATTCCCGGTGTGACCGACCATGTCGGCATTGGCAAAATTAATGGCGATAAAATCAAAATTCTTTGACTCGATGGCTCGAACGGCATAATCACCGATTTCCTTGGCTTTCATCAGCGGATCGATTTCAAAATCTTTGACTCGATCAGAGGCAATTTTTACCCATCGTTCATCACAAAAATGCTGCGCGTAGCCACCGTTTAAAAAGTAGGTAATATGCGCGAATTTTTCCGACTCTGCCAGATACAACTGCCGACGAGGGCAAAGAACCCTTCCTAAACTATTGTGAACATCACGACTAGGAAAAGCTGTTAAAATACCGGGCAAATCCGGGCCAAAGTCTGTCAAAGCAACAAATCGAATATTTCTTGGCTTCTTGGCACGAACAAAAGATTCATCATTCTCTTCTTCAAAGTGAGGTTGCACAAAAGCTTTGGTGATCTGACGGGCACGATCGCTGCGCAAATTAAAAAAGAAGATAGCGTCATTACTCTTAATCGTGGCAATTGGTTTACCACAGGCTTCCACCACGCTCGGAGCAATAAATTCATCACTTTCACCACGATTGTATGCCTGTTCAATCGCTTCTTCGGCGCTGGCAACAGCATGCCCCTTCCCGAGAACCATTGCTTCGTAGGCCGCCTTCGTGCGATGCCAATTTTTATTCCGATCCATCCCATAAAGCCGCCCCATCACCGTCGCAATCTGCTCCGGACCGGTAAAGTGTGCACGCAAACGACGCAGATGGCCGAGAGCGTCGTGCTGCCCGGAGTCTCGGCCGTCGGTAAAAAGATGTAAAAACACTTTTTTAATGTCATGGGCGGAAAAAAGCTCAAGCAATGCATACAAATGCTCTGGCCGCGAATGGGCACTATCATGATTGGACAAAAGGCCCATCACATGCACGCTGCTCTCATATTTTTTCACATGATGGAGGGCCTCATGAAAAGCATTGTTCTTGAAAAAACTTCCGTCTTTGATTGCTTCTGATACATAGAGGGTATCTTGTTTTACTACCCGGCCAGCCCCGATGTTCAAATGGCCGGCTTCGCTGTTGCCTTCTTGGTGCGGAAACAAGCCAACGGCCGATCCGCTGGCTGCCAAACTGGTATGCGGATATTTTTTAAACCAACTAAAAAAATTCGGCGCTGTTTTAGGCGTAATTGCATTGCCGGGCTTAGCCGGATCAGCCAAGCCCCACCCATCCAAAATTATAAGCGCTGTTAAGGGAGAAGCCATAGAAAAATGTTAAGAAGCCAATTCCCTTCTTCCGTCTTCGATCGCTACAGACCAAGTTCCAATTCAATCTCCATCAAACGATTATATTTTTCCACGCGTTCGGAACGCGACATTGAACCGGTTTTGATAAATTCCGAATTAACCGCCACTGCCAAATCAGCAATAAACGTATCGGCCGTCTCGCCGCTCCGATGGGATACGGCAGTCTGATACCCACTTGTTTGGGCTAACCGGACCGCTTCGATCGTGTCGGTGAGCGTTCCAATTTGATTTAATTTAATAAGAATGGCGTTGGCGACATGTTCATCTATTCCTCTTTCCAAACGATTAACGTTAGTGACAAAAAGATCGTCACCAACCAACAAAACTTTCTTTCCAAGCTCCCGTGTTAACGTTTGCCAGTTCTTCCAGTCGTCTTCCGCCAAACCATCCTCGATCGAAAATAGAGGATATTTTTTTACCCACCCCTCTAAAAGAGCGATCATTTTTTCAGGACGCCAACCTTGCTTCTTCCCCAAAAAATAGTAGCTGCCATGGCGATAAAATTCCGAAGCAGCGACATCAAGCCCCAAAAAAACATGCTTGCCCGGTTCCCAACCGGCCGCTTTAATGGCCGAAATAATAAACTCGATTCCCCGTTCATTACTGACCAATTCCGGAGCAAAGCCTCCCTCGTCGCCAACCGCGGTTGAATAACCTTTTTGGCTTAGTGTATTAGCGAGTGAATGAAAAATTTGTGAGGCCATCCGTACCCGTTCACGAAAAAGTTTGTGACGCGGTAAAATCAAAAATTCTTGGATCGAAAGTCCGTTATCGGCATGCCGTCCGCCGTTCAGAATGTTAACCATTGGAACAGGCAAACGAAAATCTTTATATGGCAAAGAAAAAGCCGAGCGAATATAACGATATAAAGGCATTCCAGCCTCGGTGGCGAAAGCTCGGGTAGCAGCAAGTGATACCGCTAATGTGGCGTTGGCGCCAAGATTGGATTTATTATCAGTCCCATCCAATTTATCGAGCAATTTATCAACTTCGAGAATACTCGCAACTGTTCGACCAGCAAAAAATCGGGCAATAGGTATATTGACATTCTTCACGGCTTTTAAAACACCTTTTCCGCCGTAACGCTTACCACCATCTCGCAGCTCCAAATCTTCATGGCTGCCCGTGGAGGCTCCTGAAGGAACCTTGGCTGTTGCCGATACGCCATTTTTAAGGACTATTTTGGCCTCGACGGTCGGATTTCCGCGCGAATCCAGGACCTCGCGAGCGCTGATTGTCTTAATAATCATACGCAAAAAATTACAGATAGAACTGGCTATAGTATACCATACCTCACGCGACCTGGATACGCGCTTGGCCTGCGGGTTCCGCACACGTTGTCGGTACTGCGTTGCCCACCGGTTGCCCATCCGTCGGAGTCGCGTCGGCCGAAGGATCGTCCAAGATGTTCACGGCCTTGCGGAGCTGGTCTGGACCAAGGTGGGCGTACCGCATCGTCATGTTGAGGGTGGCGTGTCCGAGCAGTTCCTGCACCGCTCGGAGATTAACGCCCGCGGCGACGAGCTGCGACGCGAAGGAGTGGCGCAGCGTGTGCCAGCCGATGGAGCGTAGGCCCGCCCTTCGACAGCACGTCTTCAGATACGAAAGGGCCGGCCGGTAGGCGACCGGACGCCGACGCGCAGAAACGCGATCGAGCGGCGTTCGACCAGGCGGTAAACCGTCGGAAGCGAAATCCCGAGAAGAGTGGCAACCTGGCGCGGAGTCAGGAGCGGCGCCTCAAGCTGAACGGCAGCACGAGATACTATAGTCATGGATTAAAGTGTTAGAGAGCAGAACCGGGCGGCTGTGTCTTTCCTGTAGGAAGTTACCAGCCGGGGCAACGCTCATATTTTACCGGCTTCGTCGGGGATTGATCAAGGGGTTGACCGCCAACGGCACGGCCGGGCCGAGTCTCAGGGCGTGAAAGCACGAGCAGGGTGTCTGATGAGCATATCCCTTTCCTGCCTCCGGCGTAAGTGAGCGTGATCGGTACGCCGACGCCGCTTCTGTGGATAAGCGCACTCGGAATCGTCAGCAACAGAAACGCTGTTCTGGCTCTTCCTCAAAAACACACAAGCTCCGTAGAACCCTACGGAGCTTGTTGTGTTGCTTGTCTCAATTCATCGTGCCAGGGACTTATCCCCCTAAGCGACAGGAACCTGCCCTTCGCGCTCACTTACGCTGACCGGAATTTCTCGTCGCCTCGGTGTATCACGACGTTTCGAACGCGGTTGGCCGTTCCCAAATCATAGAACATTTCTCGGGGGATTTGCCGGCTCTCATGTAACGCCTTGATGTTCTCCCAGGCCGACCTTGCCACCGGAAGATTCTTGGCAGTCAGGGCGCTCTTGAGAGTTGCCTCAAAAATCTCCGAACTCTTGACAATGGCAAGAAGACGGTCGTCTTCAAACACAGAGAGCGCAAGTCGCTCATATTCAGCCCACGGCGGACGCTCCATCTGGGCCTCATCAGTCACGATCGACAGCCTCCTGCAGTCGGCAGACCGGGAACTCGTGCATTGGTTGGGTGCTCATTCTTCTTGATCTCCGCTATCATCGTCAGGGCTGGGCGTTTCTGTAGGGTACTCAGTTTCTGCTTCCGCAAAATGCTGATGCTCTGCCTCCTCTACCGCGGCATTGCTCACGCCTAAGAGTTTCACGGACTGGGATAGTACGAGGTGGTAAAGTTGGTCCGTAATTGCCATGATGTCGAGTTCGTTGCCATGGGATCTTACCTGCGGGTGAAGATTCACCAGTGTCTGGTCGCGGACTACTTCCGCGAGTCTTAGAAGCTTCAAGGCGACTTGAACTTCCTGTCGCTTCTCGAATAGCGGAGAAGCCACCTCTTCTCGCGGAGGGTGACGATCATTTCCTTCAATCATAAGTATTAGCGCCGCTATTGAACGGCGTAGATAGTTGGGAGTCACGAGTGTTACGCGATACTCCCCTGGGGCAACCCCCATCATGGCACTATTCTCCCACCTTTTCGGGCATGTCGTCAATGCCGCCTGGGCAGAACTCCTTCATCATCCGTATGGCGGTCAGTACCTCGTCTGCAGAGACTGAAGAGCACCCCGATCGTGTCTCTGGTGGGTTGGCGATCATGTTACGTAAGCACGCCGCGTGCAGCAGACGTTCACGAACGGCGGCACTAACGATTGTTCTCTTGAACGCTTCGTGGACCATTTCCACGAAGGATCGCATCTCGGCATCGGGATCAAGACGGCGGTGAAGGTGCTCGCTGGTCTCCTCGAACGCTCGCATCAAGGCTGCCTCGCGAACGCCGGGCTGTTCCGCTTCCGCTCCGTTCACCATGTCGCGCCACTCCGCGGGCGTCGGGTCGACCGTGGGACCTCACGCTCCCGTCGGGCGAGAGCATCCCGCGCGCTCTCGCCGCCGTCAAGCGCTGCTCCACCTCGGATTGCGTTCCGCCCTTCTGGAGCCGTAGGCTGGCAACTTGTCGGGCTCCTCTTCTCGGGAGAGCCTTGTTCGCGGCACGTGGCGTGTTCCTGGCGGACGTGCGGTGGCGTGGATCGGCGCCCGGCTCCTCGGCACCGGCCCCCTTCCCAAGCGGCTCGCCCTCTTGGCAGGCCTCGGACTTGGGGCCGCCAGTCTCGCCTTCGCAGCGGCGATCGGGTTCGTGCGGTACGCCGGCGCGGACACGCGCCTGACGAGTTGCTCACAGCTGCTTCCGTTGGATCATATTTCTCGCGAACCATACGGGGAGTGTACCGATACGCAAGGGTGTAGCGGGTCACGAATGAGTTTCCCGTGGTGCTTGTCTTCCGCGAAGTGGACCGGCATCGTTTACAACCCAGTCTTTCGCACCCGTCCGCTCCGCGCCAGCACCGCGTGTCATTGGGCCGCTCGCGAGAATACGAAAACCGAGCGCTGTCGCGCTCGGTCATTGCTGTTACACACTTTGTCGCACTCGTCCCGGCCGTTGCCCACCGGTTGCCCACGAGATGACGAAATGCGTTAAGATCTGATGACGTTTGACAACGTCTGAGAAGGTTTCTTTTCGCTAGCTTCAGCGGAAATCCTGTAGCCTTAGTTAAAGTCGCCGAGTCATGGAATATGGTAGTATATCACAGGCGTTACGATAAAAAAAGCTCCCCTGCTTGGGAGGGGAGCTTTTAAAACAACTACCAACGAGAAGTATAAATGTGATAGGTGACGACCACGTTCATCTCAACCGTATTGCTGCCAGCCGCAATGTCAGTCGGCGCCAAGGCTGCTGCTGTCGCGCCGCCGAGTGAGCTATTCATCGTGGCGTAAAAAGGCTGGGGGGTGGGGCTGGAAGGCTCATAATCATTGTATGAGATGACTGAACCCAAGCCGACACCAAGGGACTTGCTCAACGTGGCGGCCTTTGCCTCGGCATCGGCCAACGCCAAGAGACGTGCTTGATCTTTCAAAGATTGGGTATCATCGATCGTAAAGCTCAATCCCCCAATTTCGTTCGCTCCATATTTCCCAGCCAAGGATAAAACTTGACTTATCTTGGTCAAATCCCGAATTTTAACCCGCACGCTGCTGTCCACTCGATATCCCTGCAACTCCTGCTGATTGTTGGCGTAGGAATATTGCGGCGTGATTGAATAATTCGTTTGCAAATCCTTGCTTGCAATGCCCATATTTTCGAGATCGGCCATCAATTTATTCATCACAGTAGTATTTGCCGTTTGGGCCTTGGTTACATCAGGATCCATATTGGTATAGCCAAGCGTCGTGACGGCGATATCATTTTTTGCTTCGACTTTACCATAGCCGGTCACCGTGATAGTACGTTCTGTCGCCGGTGCCTGACCGATATATTCGTACTGAAGCATCACATTACGCGACAAAACACCGACGTAAAAAATCAAATACACGATTAAAATTCCGACCAACGTCAATAAAATTTTACGGCCAAAGTCGACGCCGCAGAACAAACCTGGACATTGGTGCCCTGATGATGCCTCGTTTTTTTTTGAAAGTGCCATACGCATTCTCCTTTGAATCATTGATATGATTCGATTAAAAATTAATTATTTTTGTAATGCGGTGAGTCCCGGCAATTTTTTGCCGGCCAAAAATTCCAGCATCGCTCCTCCACCGGTGGAAACAAGATCGATATCGTCAAACAATCCCTCGTGGCGAAGCACTTCCACGCTCTCGCCGCCACCGCAAATTCCGAAAGCCCGTCCCTTGGAACGAGCCGCGAACAGATGTGCGATGGCCCGGTTGGCGTGGCCATAGGGCGGCTGTTCAAACCAACCAAGGGCGCCATTCCAAATGAGTGTTCGCGCTTTTTTGATATAGGCCGAGAACAACTGCACGGTCTTCGGTCCGATACTGTACATGCCAAAATTTTTATTCGCCACAGCAAAACTTCGATCAGTCGCTATCACCTGGGCATGGTTGCCCTTGGCGTCTCCGACGACAGCGTCAATCGGTACAATTACTTTTTTATTGTGGCAATATTTTAAAATATCTTTTTTAAATTCTTTCCCGACAATGGAAGCCCCGACTGAATTCCCCTTTGCCCACTCATAGGTGGTAGCAATGGCACCGCCAACTAAAATAGCGTCAGCCTTTGACAATAAATTTTTAATGATAGGTATTTTTGTTTCTATCTTAATGCCTCCCAAGATGACTACCAATGGTCGCCGCGGATGCATAACTGCCTGCGACAAAATTTTTACTTCATTTGCCAGAAGAAAACCGGCATACGAAGGTAAAAACCGCGCAACGCCCGAAACCGACGCCGCCGCCCGATGTGCTACGGCAAAACCATCAAGAACAAATAAGTCGGCCAGACGAGCTAACTTCTTCGCCAATTCTGGCGAGTCTTTTTTCTCACCAGCGATAAATCGAATATTTTCAAGCATCACGACCTCACCATTCCCAAGTGCCCTTACGGCGCTCTCCATTTTCTGCCACCCTTTCAATGTAGCTATCGGCAGAAGCGGCACTTTTTGTTTAAGAAGCTCGGCCAAACGTGAGGCCACCGGGCGTAAACTCAATTTTGCCTCAACTCCTTTCGGCCGACCAAGATGGCTGGCCAAAACAACGCGCGCACCGCATTGCACCAAATATTCGATGGTTGGTAAACTCTTTGTTATTTTATAATCCTCAAGAATTTTTTTTCCGCGCAAAGGAACATTAAAATCGACCCGAACCAAGACGCGCTTGCCTTGCAAACGTTTCAGTTGTCGTAATTCTTTCAGTGCCATACCGTTTTTCATTTTTAATACCACTAGTATAGCACACTTCGCGAAGAGAAGCTATTCAGCTGCCGCTAATTTTTTGTAATTAGGATCACCGGGCCAGCGGAAATGATTGAACGCCCAAAGGGCCAAGTCACGCGCTTCGCTGAAACGTTCAGCGTCCGAGGCTGCCCCGAGCACCGCTAAGCGAATGACGTGACCGTCTGTGTCGGAAATTCTAACGGTAAAATTATACCCGCTCTCATCAATATAGCCGGTCTTCCCGACCACTTGACCCTTGTCAAAACTATTTGGTATCCATTGTGTTAAAAGCCAGTCTGTCGACCAAACAATGTGCTTTTTCCCGCCAATCGGAACAGCGTCATATGAAGGCGTTTGCAACGTAGAAGCAATTTTTTCTTTAGCCAGGGCTGCCTTAAGGAGTCGCACAATGTCCATTGCCGTTCCCATATCTCTATCATCGAGCCCCGTCGGCTCCACAAAACGCAACGTCATCAAACCGAGCGCTTTGGCTTTGGCATTCATGCGCTCGACAAAATCACTTTCGCTGATGCCACTATTTCGTACTAAGACCATAATCGCGCTATTCGACGAACCGACCAAAGCAATGTGCCAAAGTTGATCAAGAGTATACTTCTGACCAACTGAAATCTGGTGATCCTCATGAATGTCGTTCGCTTCGACCACTGTCGTCGAAGACCAATGCATCGGTAAATCAAGCATAACGAGAGCGCTCATAAGCTTGCTAATACTGGCGAGCGAGCGAACAGCATAGGGATTCTTTTTAAAAAGGACGGTGTTTGTTTTGTCGTCAACAACCAGAGCCGACACCGCCGTAAGCTGATCAGGAAAGGTGGAAGTATCAAGAGCGAGCGGCACGGGCGGACGGGTGACCACATATGGCGATGGCGGCAGGGGCGCCCCTCCAGCGCTAAAACCTTCCGGTGAAGGCAAGGGTAAACGCGCGATCAACTGATGCGCTGGCTTGGCCGTAAAAAAAATTGAACTAAATAAAAGGAGCATGATGCCAACGAGCATGATGCCAAACGATAATAAAAAATCGAATAAACGACTCGACATAAAAATTATGCTGTTTCGGATTTCCGTGCTCCCACCGCAAAGGGGTGCTCGTGGAGCGTGGCATAATCGGGGAGATCTTTGAGAGACTGCAAACCAAGATGACGCACGTACTCCATCGTCACCTCGTAGGTCGGGAGGAGGCCGCCGGTGTCATTTTCTTTTACCAAACCGCGGATAAGTAAATTGCGCAAAATTAAGGCGCAATTGACGCCGCGCAATTGTTCCAGCTCCGGTTTCGTGATAGGCCCAAGGTAGGAAATAATTGTCAGCGTTTCCAGTTGCGCCCTGGTCAATTCGCCCGCGATTTCCGCTTTGACAAATTTCTCCGCCGTTTCTTTGTAGGCCGGGTTCGATACCAATTGCCACTCGTTACTATTTTCGAGCAGGAGCACTCCCGATTCGCCGCTATATTTTTTCTTAAGCTCCTCAATTGCTGCCATCACGTCCGATTCAGAAATTTTTAAAACTGACATTATTTTTTTAAGTTCGAGTGGCCTGGAAGCGACGAAGAGCATTGATTCAAGTTGGGCAGTGGTAGACATGGTAAAATGGCTAAAATTCTGAATATTCAGCGGGCGCTATGGATGTGCATATCAGCGAAAGTCGACAGTTGTTGAATGCATATTTTATCCTGTTTGAATAATTCCAGCAAGGCCAAAAAACTCACAATGATATCAGTTTTCGTGTGCGCTTGTTTCGTGAGATCCGTAAAATGTAGCTGGCGTAATTTCTGCACCGCGGCATAGATACTTTCGATTCGTTGCCGGACAGAAACCGAGTGATCAATTGTCACCTTGGGCAAAGGATTTGTCGGCTGCCAGCGCTTCAAAAGTTGCAAAAAAGTCCCCTGCAGATCAAGACTTTCGGCATTCGCCGGCATAACAAAACCCTCCACTTTTAACGGCGGCTCTATTCGGCCATAGGCCGCGTTTTCTTCGTTCCAGATTCTTTCAATCTGCTTAGCGGCGTCAGCATACAATTTATACAGTTTTAATTGATCCGCCAAGCTTGGCCCTTCTTCTTCGGCAGGCGCAAGGTAGGGCAGTAGTTCCTTCGATTTCAGATAAACCAACTTTGTTGCGACCACCAAAAAACTTGCCAGTGACTCAGGTTCTTTTTCTTCGACCTCACGAAGTTTGGCTAAAAATTGCTCCGTCACGTTGGAAAGAGCAATTTCCGTAACCACCAACTCCTCTCGCTCAATGAGTTGCAAGAGTAAATCAAGCGGCCCTTCAAATTTTTTTAAAGCAGTGGCAGGCATCACTGTTTGTATTCCGGAGGATTAAGTTGGAGATCAATGCGGTTCAAATCGCGCGGGAAAAGCGTCGCATATTTGACATTGTCAATTTCAAGAAGGCGTGCCGTCAAACGTTCTAACCCCATTCCTAGCCCACCCTCCGGCGGCATACCGTATTTGAATGCCTCCAAATAAAATTTAAAATCATCAGGATTGAGCCCTTTCTTCTGTATGCTTTCTACCAATTTTGTATAATTATGAATCCGTTGTCCGCCTGAAGTTATTTCAATACCTCGAAAAAGCAAATCAAAACTCTTTGTGAAAGTCGGATCAGCCTCATCAGGATAGGTATACATCGGCCGCTTGGCAGTCGGGTAGTGCGTCACAAAAACAAAATCAGAATTAAACTGCCGGCGCACATATTCACCAATCCATTTTTCTTCGATCGGTTCCAAATCCGGTTCACTGGTATGGTCGACACCCGTTTCTTTTTTGATCAATTCTTGCACCTCACGCAACTTAAAGAAAGGAATTTTTTCCGGTAAGAGCGGCCGAACATAATTCCATAGTTTCAATTCTGCCATCACCGTCGTATCAAGATGATCGAGGATAGAACGTAAAAGTTCCGTCTCCAAATCCATCACATCATGGTGGTCGGCAATCATGCCCATTT